>DRQL01000122.1 GCA_011371465.1 Gammaproteobacteria bacterium
ACTTCCCAGCGCCGGAAGGTATCGTACTCGCCGGTTTCACGATCGATGGCCACCCGGACCTCGATATCCTCTTCGTGACGTTTCTTGGTGGCAGACGCAAGTGCCGCTTCAATGGCGCCGAATATCACATCCTTGTCGACCCCTTTTTCATTGGCGACAGCGTCTACAACCAGCAGAATCTCTTTACTCATTACGCACCCTCCGTACGATGCGAACTGTAATCCGGCACCAACCGTGCCTGGTCAATTTCGTCCAGCCCTACAAGCAGTTCACCGGCGTCCGTTTGCACGGCTACCCGGTCATCCTTCAGGCCGACCAGCGTGCCCCGGAAGCGGCGCTGTCCGTCCATCGGCAGCGACAGGCGCAGGCTGATTTCGTGCCCGGCAAAGCGCTCGAAATCCCGCGCCCGGAACAGCGGCCGGTCCAGCCCCGGTGAAGACACCTCCAGCGCGTATTCACCGCGGATGGGGTCTTCCACATCCAGCAGGCCGCTGACCTGGTGGCTCACCGCTGTGCAGTCATCGATACCGATCCCGTTTTCGTGATCGATATACACCCGCAGCATGCCGCGTTTGGCGCGGATAAATTCCACGCCGACCAGCTCGAAGCCCAGTGCTGTCACCGCAGGCTCGATGAGCTTGCGCAATTCGGCCGATTCGCGTGGCATTCGCTTGCACCAAAAACAAAAAATGGGCCGTAGGCCCACTTCAAAACGCGGCATCCGTCAAAAAAATATCGGTGCCGCCTGAAATATCCGCCCATTGTAGCAGATCAATCCCGTTAAAAGTAGTCTCCCCTTGCCGCGCCGGTTCCGCTCCCGACGGGCAGTTTTGCCAACGCATCCAGGGCCGGCTGAATCCGGTCGCCCGTGAGGTCGACGGCGAGGTCTGATTCATCCGGCGCCAGCGCCTCTCCGACCCTGCGCTGCTGCTGCAGCACCTCGAGAGTGGCCTCGGATGGATCACCACCCTGCTCTGCCCGCGAGCGGATACGACGTTCGATTTCAGCATCCTCCGCGCGACAGGCCAGGATCAGGAAGGGCACCCGGTACCGTTCCGCCAGTGACCTGAACTGCTCCCGGTGCTGTCGTTGCAGAAAGGTGGCATCGACGACGACCGCATAGCCGGCTTCGATGACCGTGGCGGCCAGCTCCGCCAGCCGCTGGTAGGTCTGCCCGGTCCGGTCCGCCGTATACAGCCCCTGGCCGGGAGCGGATGCACTGCGCTCGCCGGCTTCCAGACCGGCCATGCGTTTGCGCTCGATATCGGAACGCAGTTGCAACATGCCGGCGGCTTCGCACAGTTTTGCCGCCAGCGTGGATTTCCCGGTACCGGACACACCGTACGTGATCAGCAGAGCGGGATGGCCGCGGCGGGCGCCCTGCCGCGCCAGTTGCAGGTACTGCAGGAACTCGGCGTGTGCAGCTGCCTGGTCCGCACCGGCCTGCTGTTTGCGCAGCATGGCGACCTTGGCCCGTACCAGCGCCCGGTACACCAGGTAGTAACGCAACAGGTCCAGGCCCTCGTAGTCCCCCGTATGCTGCAGGTAGCCGTTCAGGAAACGGAAAGCATACGGCGGGTAACCGCGGTCGACCAGGTCCATCACCAGGAACGCGACCTCGCTGAACCGGTCGATCCAGCGCAACTCCGGGTTGAACTCGATACAGTCGAACAGGGTGACCCGGTTGTCGATCAGGGTGATATTGCCGAGGTGAAGATCACCATGACACTCGCGGATCGCACCCTGCTGTTTCCTGCGCCGCATCAGGGGTTCAAGCCGCCGGTGTTCGGCCTCGGTCCAGCGCTGCACGGATTCCAGCTGTTCGATCTTTGCGGCTATCGTCAGCGACGGCCGTATCTGCCGGAAATTTTCACGGACCCAGTGATGGATGCGATCTGCCTCGCCGTACGGCGTATCCACCGGCGCAACCTCCGCGTCGCGGTGAAAAACCGCCACGCGTTCGATCAACTGGTCGATGTGCCCCGTTTCGAGTTTTCCCTGCTCCGCCAGTTCGCTTAACAGGCCACCCTCGGCAAAACGTCGCATGTGCACGGCATATTCCAGCACCGGTCCGTCACCGCCTGCCCGGGGGGATTCCACTGAGCCGGTGATAGCGACCACGTCCAGGTAAACCTGCGGGGCAAAGCGGCGATTCAGGCGCAGCTCTTCGCCACAGAAGAAATGTCTTTTTTCGAGGGTGGAGTAATCGAGAAAACCGAAGTTGACCGGTTTTTTGATTTTCCAGGCGAATTCACCCGAGAGGATGATCCAGGCCGTGTGGGTTTCGATCAGCCGGGTACCGGCAGCGTCGGGGCCGAGCACACCCTTGCCGATCAGTGTGTCGATGAGTTGACGAGCTGTGTCCATACGCATGCCAGCGTACCATGCAGAACCTGCAAAAACCGGCCTTTCAAGCTGAAAGCCGGCTCCAGGCAGAGATCCCGCCTCACCGCAGGAGCGGCCCCTCACCGCGATAGCACAAATTTCCGCAAGAACCCGCTAGCCCAGTTCGAGCACGTCCTGCATGTCGTACAGGCCGTTGGGCTGCGACATCAGCCAGCCGGCCGCGCGTACCGCACCGGAGGCGAAGGTCATGCGGCTGGACGCCCTGTGAGTGATTTCCACGCGTTCGCCCTCGGCGGCAAACATCACCGTGTGTTCCCCGACGATATCCCCGGCGCGAATGGTCTCGAAACCGATGGTTTTGCGATCGCGGGCACCGGTCATACCCTGGCGCCCGTACACGGCACAGTCTTTCAGGTCGCGCCCCAGCGCGCGGGCAACCACTTCGCCCATGCGCAGCGCGGTGCCGGAGGGCGCATCGACCTTGTGCCGGTGGTGCGCCTCGATCACCTCGATGTCGACCTCGTCGCCCAGCACGCGTGCCGCCACATCGAGCAGCTTCAGGCACAGGTTGACCCCCACGCTCATGTTGGGAGCAAACACGATACCGGTTTCTTTCGCCGCATCCGCAATCTGCTGTTTCTGCCGCTCGTCGAAACCGGTGGTGCCAATCACCATTCGCTTGCCGTGTCGACGGCAGATATCCAGGTGTTGCAGGGAAGCAGCCGGGGCAGTGAAATCGATCAGCACATCGTACTGGTCCACCGCGGACTCCAGGTCAGCGCCAAGTTCTACACCCAGCTCACCGACGCCGGCAACCAGACCGGCATCACTACCGATCAGATCGTGTCCACCGCGCTCGGTGGCGGCACCCAGCTGCATGCCTTCGGCTCGCTGGCAGGCATCGATAAGCGTACGGCCCATGCGGCCGGCAGCTCCGGGAATAGCAATACGAATCATGACCATGTTCTCCGGGGTTGCGGGGACAGTATACCGGTTTCAATTCCCGGTAATTATCCGGATTCGGCAAATGGAATACGTATACTGCCCCGAATGGCACTTATACTTAAGCGCGTTTTTGCTCGTATTCCGACATTGTTGGGTTACGCTGCGCTAACCCAACCTACTTAACATTGGCGCTGGCCTTACTTTGTAGGTCGGATTAGCGCAGCGTAATCCGACAAAGCGCCTTAAGTAAGTGCCATTTTCTCCTGCCCCCTTAATTTCATCTTACTCGGTAAAGAATTTCTTTACCCCGTCCAGCCAGGAATGGTGTTGCGGATTGTGCTTGCCGCTGCCTTTCAGGCTGTCGTCCAGCTGGCGCAGCAGGTCTTTCTGTTTGCTGTTGAGCTTGACGGGGGTTTCCACGACCACGCGGCACATCAGGTCCCCGGTGGCGCCGCCACGCACCGGCCGGACGCCCTTGCCACGCATCCGGAACAGTTTCCCTGACTGGGTCTCCGCCGGGACTTTCAGGACGACACGGCCATCCAGGGTCGGCACTTCCATTTCCCCGCCCAGCGCGGCCGTGGCAAAACTGATCGGCACCTCGCAGTACAGGTTGGCATCGTCGCGTTTGAAAATCGGGTGATCCTTGACATGGATCTGCACGTACAGGTCACCGGACGGGCCGCCGTTTTCGCCCGCCTCACCTTCGTTGGCCAGGCGAATGCGGTCACCGCTGTCGACCCCGGCGGGCACTTTAACGGAAAGGGTTTTCTGTTCCTTGATGCGGCCCTGGCCGTTACAGTCGGCGCAGGGCTCGCTGATAATGGAACCACTGCCCTTGCAGCGTGGACAGGTCTGCTGCACCGAGAAGAATCCCTGCTGCATGCGCACCTGGCCGTGACCGCCGCAGGTGGTACAGGTCGTCGGCCTGGTGCCTTTTTTGGCGCCGCTGCCTGAACAGGTCTTGCAGGTCGTATAGGTGGGGACGCGTATCTTTACCGTGGTGCCGCGCACGGCGTCTTCCAGGGAAAGCTCCAGGTTGTAGCGCAGGTCCGCACCCCGGTAGACGCGCTGTCCACCGCGGCCACCGCCGCCGCCACCGCCGCCGCCACCGAAAATGTCGCCGAACACATCGCCGAAAATGTCGCTGAAGTTGGCGCCGCCGAAACCACCGCCACCCGGTCGCCCACCCATGGACGGATCGACACCGGCATGCCCGAACTGGTCATAGGCCGCACGTTTCTGCGGGTCGCTGAGCACTTCCCAGGCTTCCTTGGCTTCCTTGAACTTCTCTTCCGAATCGCTGCTGTCCTGGTTGCGATCCGGGTGGTGTTTCTGCGCCGCGCGCCGGTAGGCCTTTTTCAGCTCGGCGTCACTGGCATTTTTGGAAACGCCCAGTACTTCGTAGTAATCCCGCTTTGACATAGTCTGTTTTCTTTTATCCCGTCACTGAAACGGCAAAATCCGGGGCCGGCAATCGCCGGCCCCGGATGGCTTGTTGCAACTGCAGCCAGCCGTACGCTTACTTGTTATCGTCCTTGACCTCTTCAAACTCGGCGTCGACGGCATCCTCACCGGCGGCCTCGGCCGTCTCGGCACTGCCCGCCGCTCCCGCTGCACCCGCCGCGGCTCCGGCTGCCGCGGCATCCGCGCCACCCTGCTCGGCGTAGAGTTTCTCGGCCAGTTTGCCGGACAGCTCTGCGAGTGCGGTCGTTTTGGCTTCTATCGCTGCCTTGTCGTCACCCTTGAGGACTTCCTTCAGCTCCTCGACGGCCTTGTCGATGGCCTGTTTCTCGTCGGCGCTGACCTTGTCCTCGCCCAGATCCTTGAGGGACTTCTCGGTAGCGTGGATCATGTTGTCCGCCTGGTTACGCGCATCCGCCAGTTCGTGGAACTTGCGATCCTCGTCGGCGTGCGCCTCGGCATCCTGCACCATCCGTTCGACCTCGTCATCCGACAGTCCGCTGGACGCCTTGATCACGATTTTCTGTTCCTTGCCGGTGCCCTTGTCCCTGGCCGACACGTTGAGAATACCGTTGGCATCGATGTCAAAGGTCACCTCGATCTGCGGTACACCACGCGGTGCCGGCGGGATGTCCGTGAGATCGAAACGGCCCAGTGACTTATTGGCACTGGCGATTTCACGCTCACCCTGCAACACATGAACAGTCACTGCATTCTGGTTGTCATCGGCCGTGGAGAACACCTGGGTCGCCTTGGTCGGGATTGTGGTGTTCTTTTCGATCAGTTTGGTCATAACACCGCCCAGGGTTTCGATCCCCAGGGACAGCGGAGTCACATCCAGCAGCAATACGTCCTTGACCTCGCCGCCCAGTACACCACCCTGAATGGCAGCACCCACGGCTACCGCTTCATCCGGGTTCACGTCACGGCGCGGCTCCTTGCCGAAGAAATCCTGTACGGCCTGCTGCACCTTGGGCATACGCGTCTGACCCCCGACCAGGATCACGTCATCGATATCGCCAACCGACAGCCCGGCATCCTTGAGCGCCAGCTTGCAGGGCTCGATGGTGCGCTCCACCAGTTCCTCGACCAGCGATTCCAGCTTGGCGCGGGTGATCTTGAGGTTGAGGTGCTTGGGACCACTGGCATCAGCCGTGATGTACGGCAGGTTGACGTCGGTCTGCTGGCTGGAAGACAGCTCGATCTTGGTCTTTTCAGCCGCTTCCTTGAGCCGCTGCATGGCGAGCGGATCGCCGCGCAGGTCGATACCCTGGTCCTTCTTGAACTCGTCCGCCAGGTAATCGATCAGGCGCTTGTCGAAATCCTCACCACCGAGGAAGGTGTCACCGTTGGTGGACAACACCTCGAACTGGTGTTCACCGTCGATATCGGCAATCTCAATGATGGAGATATCGAACGTACCGCCACCCAGGTCGTACACAGCAATCTTGACATCACCGCGTTTCTTGTCCATGCCATAGGCCAGTGCCGCGGCGGTCGGTTCGTTGATGATGCGCTTGACGTCCAGGCCCGCGATCCTGCCTGCATCCTTGGTCGCCTGGCGCTGGGAATCATTGAAATAGGCCGGCACCGTGATGACGGCTTCCGTTACCGGTTCGCCAAGGTAGTCCTCGGCGGACTTCTTCATTTTCTGCAACACGCGCGCAGACACTTCCGGCGCGGCCATGCGTTTGCCGGCAGCCTCGACCCAGGCATCGCCGTTATCCGCCTTGATGATCTTGTAAGGCACCAGGTCCAGGTCTTTCTGTACCTCGGGATCCTCGAAGCGACGACCGATGAGGCGCTTGACCGCGTACAGGGTATTTGCCGGGTTGGTCACGGCCTGGCGTTTGGCGGCCTGGCCAACCAGTACTTCGTCACCTTCCGTGAAAGCCACAATGGAAGGCGTGGTACGGTCACCTTCGCTGTTTTCAATAACGCGCGGCTCACCACCTTCCATGACGGCCACGCAGGAGTTGGTCGTGCCAAGGTCAATACCGATTATCTTGCCCATGTTTGTCGCTCTCCCAGAGTTCAGATTCGTATGCGGTTAAAAATAGGTTACTTGCCACCCTAGATGGGGTCAGGCATCTGTTTTTCAAGCCTGTTCATCAAGCTGGCCGCTGCCGGCTTTGGAAACGATCACCATCGCCGGGCGAATCAGCCGATCGTTCAACAGGTAGCCCTTCTGCACGACCGTGACCACCGTGTTCGGCGGCACGTCGTCGCGTTCCTGCATGGACATTGCTTCATGATATTCAGGATTAAATGGTTCGTTTAATGCTTTGACTTCCTTTATATTATACTTCTCCATTGCCGAAGTCAGCATTTTCAGGGTCAGTTCACTGCCCTCGCGAAGCTGCGCCGCATCCGCGCTGTCCTGTGCTGCGGCCAGCCCCATTTCCAGGCTGTCCCGGACCGGCAGAAGATCGATGGCGAATTTTTCCAGCGCAAATTTATGCGCATTGGCGACATCGCGCTCCCGGCGCTTGCGCAGGTTCTCGATATCGGCCTGCAGCCGCAGGCACTGGTCCCAGTGTTCGTCCGCCTTGCTGCGCGCATCGGTCAGCAGTGCATGCAGCGCTTGCGGATCATCCTCGGGCCGTTCATCCCCTGCATTGTCTTCATTCCCGGAAGCGATATCTTCCACCACTTCCAGGTCGTCTTCGGGCGCCTGTTTCTGCTTGCTGCTCATCTACTTCCTCTTTATATTACAAGTGGATACGCTACTTACCTTATCTTCTTTCAGCAATCTTGCCCGGGTCTCACGGGGCACGGCAACTGTATATGCGGTCTAATCGTGCGGATTCAAGGCCGCACTGAGAATTCGCGCAGTGGCATCGACAATCGGTATCACCCGCTCATAG
>DRQL01000123.1 GCA_011371465.1 Gammaproteobacteria bacterium
AGCACCTGGAAGCAGTCGCTGCTCTTGTCTGGCATTTCCCCCGGTTCACCGCTCTCGTACGCCAGCGGGAATTTGATCAACGCAGGCCCTTTCGGGTTGAAAGAAAGGGTCTTTCTGACGCTGGACAACAATCGCGTCATGACATCGACGGCGCAATCGGAAGTGCAGAGAATACCGTCATAGGCCCTTGTCCCGGCGCACAGGAAGCGGTAGATCGCGCCAACCTCATCCTGGTAACTCAAGGTATGGGTAAAGCCGAACACCGGACATGCCAGGTGGTTCAGGTTTCTGAAATGGACCAGTTGCGCATATTTTTTGCCGAATGAGGAACAGAAGATGGCCGTAATATCTCCATGTTCGAAGGCATTCAGCAGTTCCTCCACGGACGCAACGGTCACCAGTTTGCTGATTACGGTCCCGGGTAATCCAGGTGGTGCCCAGATATCCGGGGAGCCAATCGTTACCACTTTTTTAACCTGATCGCACATAAACAGCGCACGAACCAGGCTGCGATTGGCAATTGGGCGACCCAGGTGCTCCGGAGCATCGAGCGAGAAAGTGTCACCCAGAAATATGGTACACATGGCGGTCAGGCTTCTGTTTTTTGGGAAAAGATAATTTTATCAGAATATTCAGGCTGCATTTCTGTTTGTGCGCAGCTTGAATGCTGACAGGGTAACGTGTGCTCGCGTATACGTATATAGTAGCCCGCTGTCGACATTTGCAGGTACTCCAGATACATGCAGTATTTGCAAAAAATGATTTCGTTCGCCCGAACTGTACAGTGAGGGGGAGAGGATATTTGCGTCTGAATCAGATAAACTTCAACCTCTTATGAAGCTGAAGCACGAGTTCTACAAGCTGCCACTGCGCTTTGATGTTGAACGCCTCAGGAAGGAGCTGGCCGCGTTCCCGGAGTCGGACTGGCAGACGCATCCAAGCGATTACAAGGGGAACCTGGCCATACCGCTGGTTTCTGTAAATGGCGGGATCAACGATGATTTTGCCGGGCCGATGCAGCCGACCCCGCAGCTGAAACGCTCTCCGTATATGCAGCAGGTTATTGCCGCCTTTAAATCGGTTTGCAGTCGTTCCAGGTTGATGCGTCTGGAAGGCCGGCACGACGTCCCGCTGCACAGTGATATCAACTATCACTGGTGGTCAAGGGTACGTATCCATGTGCCCATCGTCACCACGCCGGATGTTATCTTTCATTGCGGAGACCAGCAGGTGCATATGGCGGAGGGTGAGGCGTGGATTTTCGATTCGTGGAAAATGCACCGCGTGGTCAATCCTTCCGGCAAGACCAGGGTGCACCTGGTGATCGATACGTCCGGCTCCCCGGAATTCTGGGAACTGGTTGAATCCGCGGAGATATTTTCGTCATCTTCCCCGCCAGGCCCGGACGTGACGCCTGTGCAGGTCCCTTTCCAGGCGTCAGCGAAAGTAAAAATCCGGACCGAGCGTTTTAATGTTCCCGCGGTGATGTCCGCGGGTGAGGTGGATGCACTGGTGGAGGGGTTGGTGCAGGACGTCTGTTCCGTAGCGCAAAATGATCGTGAACAGCTCGAACGGTATCTTGCCGTCCTGAATACGTTCCGGTTTGCCTGGCGGTCCATCTGGTCGGTCCACGGAGCGGAGAAAACCGGGTGGCTCGATTATGAACTGCTGATCAATAAAACCAGGGAAAAGGTGCTGTCGATCGATGCCGGCCTGCTGTTGTCCAACAGTTCCAGCGCGCCGCAGGTGATGTGCGCGCGTATCCTGGTGTCTGCACTGACCCCCGGGCTGGCCGAAGGGCGCGTGGTTACGGCCCCCGGAAAGCCGGATGGCGACACCCCGGAAAAAACAGGCCGCAACAGCCCGTGTCCGTGCGGGTCGGGCAAGAAATACAAGCGTTGCCATGGTGCGCGCTAGCCCGCGCCGCCTGGACAGCCTGAGAACGGGCTTGTTATGATCCGGGGCGCAACCGGCGGATTATACGTGCAATGTCCAAATTCCTGATTCTGAATGGCCCCAACCTGAACCTCCTTGGTAGCCGGGAGCCGGGCCATTACGGGGTTGCCAGCCTGGACGATGTGAATAAAAAGCTTGGCGAGGCGGCGCAGGCGGCCGGAGTGAAGTTACTCACTTTCCAGTCCAATTCTGAATCCGAACTTATCGATAACATTCATGCCGCGCCTCACGAGGATATCGATTTCATTATCTTCAACCCGGCTGCGTTTACCCATACCAGCGTGGCCCTGCGAGACGCCCTGCTGGCAGTGGAGATTCCCTTCATCGAAGTGCATCTTTCCAATGTCCACGCGCGCGAAGAGTTTCGCAGCCATTCCTATTTTTCGGACATCGCGGTAGGTGTGATCAGTGGTCTGGGTCCGGTCGGTTATGAACTTGCTTTCCAGGCTGCGCTGTCCTACCTGGAAAAAGGGGCGGGGTAGCGGCGCATCGAGGCCCTCGCGGCCTGTTTGTTCGGCGAAATTCGGCGCAGATCCCTACCAATTCCGCGCAACTCGAGCTATACTCGCGACCGTTCACTTGCCTGCAGGACGACGATGGATATTCGCAAGGTCAAAAAACTGATTGAGTTGCTGGAAGAATCCGGTGTGGCTGAAATCGAGATTCACGAGGGCGAGGAGTCGGTTCGCATCAGCCGTTACGCCGCCAACGCGCCCGTTGCTGCACCGGCCCCGGCCGTCGCACCGGTGGCGGCTCCCGCAGCATCAGCACCGCCACCCGAGACCAGCGAACCGGCCGCGCCGGAGATCCCTTCCGGTCATACCGTGGAATCTCCCATGGTTGGCACCTTCTACCGCGCACCTTCACCCGGCGCCAGTGCTTTTGTGGAAGTCGGCCAGCGTGTCAACGAAGGCGACACCCTCTGTATTATCGAAGCCATGAAAATGCTCAACCAGATTGAAGCCGACCGGGCCGGCGTGGTGAAGGCCATCCTGGTGGAAAATGCCGAGCCGGTTGAATACGGCCAGGCGCTGTTTGTCATTGAGTAATCTTCCGTATGTTCCGTGCCTTGCGTGGCTCCTGATTTATGCTAGATAAAGTCGTCATCGCCAACCGCGGCGAAATTGCATTACGCATCCTGCGGGCGTGTCGGGAGCTGGGCATCAAGACGGTGGCCGTGCATTCCGAGGCCGACCGCAGCCTCAAGCACGTCCTGCTGGCCGACGAATCGGTCTGTATCGGGCCTGCGTCCTCGGCGGAGAGCTATCTCAATATCCCCGTACTGATTGCCGCGGCCGAGGTAACCGACGCGGTGGCGATTCATCCGGGGTACGGTTTTCTTTCCGAGAATGCCGATTTTGCCGAGCAGGTTGAAAAAAGCGGTTATATTTTCATCGGGCCGCGCGCCGATACCATACGCACCATGGGCGACAAGGTGGCCGCCATTCGTGCCATGAAAGAGGCGGGTGTGCCCTGCGTACCCGGTAGCGATGGTCCGCTGGGTGACGATGACGAGACCAACATCAAGCTGGCACGTGGTATCGGTTACCCGATCATCATCAAGGCGGCCGCGGGTGGCGGCGGTCGCGGTATGCGTACCGTGCACGCGGAAGCCAATCTGCTCAGCGCCATTACCCTGACGCGCACCGAGGCGCAGACCGCGTTTGGGGATGGCACGGTGTACATGGAGAAGTTCCTGGAGACGCCGCGCCACGTGGAGTTCCAGGTGCTGGCGGACGGTGAGGGTGCGGCGATTCACCTGGGGGAGCGCGACTGTTCCATGCAGCGCCGGCACCAGAAGGTCGTTGAAGAGGCGCCTGCGCCGGGCATTACCATGGAGCAGCGCATGATGATGGGTGAACGCTGCGCTGAAGCCTGCCGCCGTATCAATTACCGCGGTGCCGGTACCTTCGAGTTCCTGTTCCAGGACGGTGAGTTCTATTTCATCGAAATGAATACCCGCGTACAGGTGGAACATCCCGTCACCGAGCTGATTACGGGTGTGGATATTGTCAAGGAGCAGCTGCGCATTGCCGCAGGCGAGGGGCTGACCTACAGCCAGGATGATATCAGCTGGACCGGGCACGCGGTGGAATGCCGTATCAATGCCGAAGACCCGAAGACCTTCCTGCCTTCGCCGGGTACCATCACCCAGTACCATGCTCCCGGCGGACCCGGTATCCGGGTCGATACGCATATCTACAACGGCTACCGGGTGCCGCCCTACTATGACTCCATGATCGCCAAGCTGATTGCCCACGGTGATGACCGGGCGGCGGCCATGGCGCGCATGCGCGGTGCCCTGTCCGAGATCGTGATCGACGGCATCCGGACCAATATCGCCCTGCACCAGGATATCTGCAGCGATGCGGCGTTCCTGGCCGGCGGGACGGATATCCACTACCTGGAGAAAAAACTCAACCTGTAGGTCGGGTTACGCTGCGCTAACCCGACCTACATTCAGGTGTGTGTGTTGAAGATCACAGGGGGCTCGCGAAGCGAGCCAACCGGTGATTTCAATCGGGCTTCTCCGGTATGACGAATGAAACAGGTGGCTCTTTACGCATGCCCTGGCAACAACTCTCACTGGAAGCCGGCGACCTCGACCCGGAAGTCCTGTCGGCATTTTTCGAACAACAGGGCGCGCTCTCGGTAACGTTCATGGATGCCGCTGAACAACCCCTGTTTGAACCTGATCCGGGCACTACGCCGCTGTGGTCGGCCACACGCGTGACGGCTCTGTTTGATGCCGATGCTGATATTTCTGATCTGAAACACCGGTTTGCAGAAGAATACGGTGCACAGGCGCTGGCGCGTATGCACGAGGAGATGTTGGCTGACCAGGACTGGGAACGGCTCTGGTTGCAGCGTTTCCATCCCATGCGATTCGGTGAGCGGCTGTGGATCTGTCCCGACGGGCAGCGTCCGCCGGATGTGACCGGCGCGGTTCTGATCGACCTGGATCCCGGCCTGGCCTTCGGCACCGGGACGCATGCCACCACGGCCCTGTGCCTGGAGTGGCTGGACCGGCATCCGCCGCTGCAACAAAGCGTGCTGGACTACGGTTGTGGTTCGGGCATCCTGGCGATTGCCGCCCTCAAGCTGGGCGCCGCGGAGGTCCTGGGTGTTGATATCGACCACCAGGCCTTGCAGGCCAGCCGTGACAACGCGTTACGCAACCAGGTGGGTGCCGGTTTACGGACCGGCTTTCCCGGCGAACTCCCGGACCAGGCATTCGACCTGCTGCTGGCGAATATCCTCGCCAATCCGCTGATCGAGCTGGCGCCGGACCTGGCCGAACGGGTCCGACCGGGTGGTCGGCTGGTGCTGTCCGGCATCCTGCCGGAGCAGGCGGAGGCCGTGAGTGCGGCGTACGCGCCCTGGTTTACCCTGTCCGGGCCGGCGGAGCGCGATGGTTGGGTGTGTTTGCAAGGAAGGCGCAATTGAACTAGATTCAACCGCTTGTCGTTCCCGGCGTAAAAGGAATTCATGTACGTAGCCTGTCCCTCCTGCAAGGCGCTCTACAAGATCGAGCTGGTTCACCTGCGCGCCGCCGGGGGGCAGTTGCACTGTGGCGCCTGCAAGACCCGCTTCAATGCCAGCGCAGCGGTTTTTGAAGACCCGCAACAGGCACTGGCTTATGAATATCCACCGCAGGTCGAGGAAGCGGAGGCACAGGCGATCGACGAACTCGTACACCGCGCGCTTGACCAGGTTCCGGGGCCGCAGGAAGAAGAGCCTGGAAGCGTGGCCGGGGAAAAGGATCTCGTTGACGACATCCTGTCGGCGCAAGGCGACGAGCTACACCGGGAGCGCGTCTCCATGCGGGCGGATGTGGATTTCAACGCCTGGCCCCCGGTGACAGAATTTCCGGCAATCATGGCAGAGACGCCGTCAGCGGAAGCGGATGAATTTCACCAGGCGTATCTGTTGCAGCACGCCGTTGAGGGCGGTGGCCGCGCCAGCTGGGGAATGATTGCCGTGGCGCTGTTGCTGATCCTTCTGCTCGTAGCGCAGTATATCTGGGGGGATCGCTACCATTTGGCGCAGTTCGCGCAATGGCGACCGGCGCTGGAGATCTTTTGCAAGCCACTGGACTGTAACCTGCCCTTGCGGCGCGACCTGGGCCAGATCGAGATCACGGAGCGGGAAATCGTCCGGCATCCGTACATCGCCGACGCCCTGCTGGTCAACGCCACCTTCGTAAACAATGCCGACTTTACCCAGGCCTATCCGCTGTTCCAGATTTCCTTCTCCGATGTTTCCGGTGCGCCGGTGGCGGCGCGACGTTTCCTGCCCGCGGAGTACCTGGCCGCCCCCGGCGCAACCGATGAAGGCATGGCGCCCGGTGAACAGGTGCATGCGGTGCTGGAAATCATCGACCCGGGGGAACGGGCGGTATCCTTTCAGTTCGATTTTTTATAGTCGGGGTTTCGGTCAATCCGGCATTCCGGCGCGGCCCGGAATCCAGGGTTTGTTAATCAGACTGTTGCCGGATTCCGGCCCGCGCCGGAATGACTGCGCAGAATTATTCGGGTCTCTATCAAGTTTGCCTGTCAAGTCTTGACAAGCACGAAACCGCTTAAATACAGGGGCTCTCGCAATTTCCAGGCCGGGTAAAAAAAGTACCTTCAAGTCCTTTTCCCGGTTCAAAACTACGCGTATGATTGGACGCCTTTCCCCCTGACAACAGGTCGAGGCGCTTACGTAACGCGGCATGCAGATTGGTCCCTACAAGTTGCGCAATCAGCTGGTGCTGGCTCCCATGGCCGGTGTTACCGACCGGCCGTTCCGGCAACTGTGCAAAAAGCTGGGCGCGGGTCTTGCCGTTTCTGAAATGGTGTCCTGCAATTCCGCCCTGTGGGGCAGTCGGCAGACACTGCGACGTATGGACCACGAGGGGGAGCTTGAACCCAGGTCGATCCAGATCGCCGGTGCTGATCCGGACATGATGGCGCAGGCCGCGCAGTTCAATGTCGAGCGCGGCGCCCAGATCATCGATATCAACATGGGCTGCCCGGCAAAAAAGGTTTGCAATGTCATGGCCGGGTCCGCCCTGTTGCAAAATGAAAGCCTGGTAAAAAAAATACTCGTTACGGTTGTCGCGGCGGTCAAGGTTCCCGTGACCCTCAAAATCCGTACCGGGTGGGATCCTGAAAACCGCAATGCCGTGAGCATCGCGCGTATCGCCGAGCAGGCGGGGGTCCAGGCACTGGCCATACACGGGCGTACCCGCGCCTGTGCCTACAAGGGCGAAGCGGAGTACGAAACCATCCGTCGTGTCAAACAGGAAACCCGCCTCCCGGTGATCGCCAACGGCGATATCACCAGCCCAGAGCGTGCACGGGAGGTTCTGGACTATACCGGCGCCGATGCCGTCATGATCGGCCGCGCGGCACAGGGACGTCCCTGGATTTTTCGCGAAATCGAACATTATTTATCCACCGGGCGGTTGTTGCCTGGGCCCGGGGTGGAGGAGATACGGACCATCATGATTGAACACCTGAATAATCTGTATGAATTTTATGGGGAATACACCGGCGTGCGCGTGGCGCGCAAACATATCGCCTGGTACAGCAAGGGACATCCGAACGGTGCCGCTTTCCGCCAGAGCGTTAATCACA
>DRQL01000124.1 GCA_011371465.1 Gammaproteobacteria bacterium
GCGCAAAAACTCGCTGCCTTCGGTATCGAGACCGTCCAGGACGTCCTATTTCACCTGCCACGCCGTTACGAAGACCGTACCCGGGTCGTGCCGGTCGGCAGCCTGCGCCACGGCAGCCGGGCGGTCATCGAAGTCACGGTAGACCTGGCCGAAATCAAATTCGGGCGGCGCCGCAGCCTGCTGGTGCGCGTCAGCGACGGCAGCGGATCGCTGCTGCTGCGTTTTTTCTACTTTAATAAAATGCAGCAGCAGGGTTTCGAACGGGGCGCGCGACTGCGTGTCTACGGAGAGGTGCGGCGCGGGCCGGCCATGCTGGAAATGGTGCACCCCGAATACCAGCGCCTGGTCGAGGGCGAAACGCTGCCGGTGGATGAACGCCTTACCGCGATCTACCCGACCACCGAGGGTATACACCAGTTAACCCTGCGCAAGCTCAGCGACCAGGCCCTGCAACGGCTGGCCGCCGACAGCCTGCCCGAGTGGCTGCCGGGCGAGTTGCGGGCAGAGCTGCAACTTGGCGACCTGCAGTCCGCGCTACGCTACGTGCATCGGCCACCCGCTGATGCAGATGTGGCCTCGCTGGAAGCGGGCACCCATGCTTCGCAACAACGTCTCGCTTTCGAGGAAATGCTCGCCCATCACCTGAGCCTGCGGCGCATTCGCCTGCGCGCCCGCAGGTTGCAGGCCATAGCGCTGGACGCACCCGGAGAACGCTTGCAGGACTTTATCCAGTCGCTTCCCTTTGCATTGACTGCCGCCCAGCAACGGGTAATCGACGAACTGTTACACGATCTGTCCGCCTCGCACCCGATGATGCGCCTGGTACAGGGCGACGTCGGCTCGGGAAAAACCGTGGTGGCGGCCGCAGCCGCCGTGCAGGCGGTCGCGGCTTCCTGCCAGGTGGCGATCATGGCACCGACCGAGCTGCTGGCCGAGCAGCACTTTGCCAGCTTCTCGGACTGGTTCGAAGCGCTCGGTATCCGGGTGGGCTGGTTGACAGGCAAGGTAAAGGGCAAGGCGCGCAGCCAGGTGCTGGAGGGGGTCGTAGACGGAAGCGTGCAGGTAGTGATAGGCACACATGCCCTGTTTCAGGACGACGTGGCATTCAGTCGGCTTGGCCTGGTGATTATCGATGAACAGCACCGTTTCGGCGTGCACCAGCGCCTGGCACTGCGCGACAAGGGCCGCACGCAGGACCGCGTGCCTCACCAGCTGATCATGACCGCGACGCCCATACCGAGGACGCTGTCCATGACCCTGTATGCCGACCTGGACAGTTCTGTCATCGACGAACTGCCACCGGGCCGTACACCGGTACAGACCGTGGCCGTATCCGAACAGCGCCGCGCGGAAGTCATTCAGCGCGTACGCGAAGCCTGCCGTGCAGGCAGGCAGGTGTACTGGGTCTGCACCCTGATCGAGGAATCCGAGTCGCTGCAATGCCAGGCCGCGGAAGATACCGCCAGCCTGCTCGCGGAAGCACTGCCGGATGTGCATGTCGGCCTGGTGCACGGGCGATTGAAAGAACAGGAAAAGGTCCGGCTCATGAAAGCCTTCAAGCAGGGCGATATCGACCTGCTGGTTGCCACCACCGTCATCGAAGTTGGCGTGGACGTACCCAATGCTTCCCTGATGATTATCGAAAACGCCGAACGACTCGGGCTGGCACAACTGCACCAGCTGCGCGGCCGGGTAGGGCGGGGAACCGTGAGCAGCAGTTGTGTGCTCATGTACCGCGGCCCGCTGTCACGCATGGCAAGCAAGCGACTGGCCGTTCTACGGGCAAGCAATGACGGTTTCGAGATCGCCCGCAAGGACCTGGAACTGCGCGGCCCGGGCGAAGTCCTGGGAACCCGGCAAACCGGCATGCTGCAGTTTCGCATCGCCGACCTGATGCGTGACCAGTCCCTGTACGACAAGGTAGAGGCGGCAGCCAGGCATCTGCTGGAGAAACACCCTGAGTCGGTTCAACCCATCATACGACGATGGCTGGGGAATGCGCCCAGGTACGGTGAGGTGTAACCGGCTAACCTGATAGCCAGCGCTATACCGGATATTGTTTTAACGGGGAGAGGTAATCCGCCTGGATAACATAATCAATATCAAGGTTGCGCTGAATTTTGGCCGGTAATTCATGCGCTTGCTTTGCGGTATTTGTGCCTGCAAGTAGAGGCGATAGATGGCGCGTGCTGTAAATGCACTGTAAATGCTGATATCACAGCGTATGCCGCCTATCATTGGGGCCAGATTCAGACAGATGTTTTGTTTAAAACGGTCATAGGGTTGAGGGGATCTGCTATTGAACGATAGAAAGCTTTTGCTGTGTATCCACCAGGAAAGATGTATTAGAGGGCATTTGCGGCATATTTTCCTGTATGCGGCGTATGCTGTCTATTAATAGTTGCACAAATAGAAGGAAGGAAGAGTTCCCGCGTTAACAGGAAGTGAAGCGCGCCCTTATGGAGAAGAGACAGGAGGTGATCGCATGGAAGCGACGCTGCAAAATATATTTCGAACAGGCTTTGAATGCTACAGGGAAAGGCATGGCATGAGCAAAGACCAGTACCAGGCCGCACAGGCCATCATGAGCTGCTGTCAGACTGAGTTGGGCTATGAAGAATGGGTCTGTTAGCACGACGGCCATATTGAGTCACAGGCGCACGCTTGCCGTCACCGCAGCTGTCCGCGTTGCCAGCGTTCATACACGCAGTCGTGGCTGGATAAAACCCAGGCACGGCTCCTGCCGTGCGACCACTACCATGTGGTGTTCACGCTGCCGCATGAACTTAACGAGATCTGGCAGTACAACCGACGATGGAGTGCCGACCACCTGTTCAAAGCATCGGCAGAGACGTTACGCCAGCTGTTAAGTGATGAGCGTTACCTGGGCGCAGACGTAGGCCTGCTCGCCTCCCTGCACACCTGGGGCCGCACCGCCTCGTTCCACCCGCACGTCCATGTTCTTGTGACGGGTGGTGGTTTGCGAGGAGACGAATGGCGAGCGCTGACTAAAGAGTTTCTGCTTCCCGTGGGAGTGCTGAAGGCAAAGTTCCGGGGCAAGTGGCTGAGCTGGTTGAATGCCGCCTATGCGCAGGGCCATCTGAAGTTGCCGGGCCACTGGAGTGACAGTGACTGGCGCCGTGCGCTGCGTCAGGTTGCACGTAAGCAGTGGAATGTGCGTATCCAGGGCCCGTACCGCCATGGTAGTGGTGTAGTGAACTACCTGTCACGCTACCTCCATGGCGGACCGATCAAGGATCAGCGACTGGTTGATGCGGATGCAAGCCGTGTGAGTTTCCGTTATCGTGATCATCACGATGGCAAGGAAAAGACCATGACGCTGAAAACAGAGCATTTTATCAGCCGCGTGCTCTGGCACGTTCCCGTGAAAGGGCAGCACAACGTTCGCTACTACGGGTTGTACGTGCCGGGTGCCAGTCGCAAACGGGATCTGATTCGGAAGCAGCTGGGTACGATGACCGGTGAAACCGTCCGTCCATCAGAGAAACCGGAAAGAATCTGCCCGGCCTGTGGTGCTGTGTTATTACATTATCGAAGCACCCGTCGCAAAATTTCCTATATAAAGAATACCCGCCCGCTGGAAGGGTCCGGAGGTATTGCCCAACAAAAAGTTGGAACGGACCGGTTTGGGCTTGGGTGGTCACCTCCACAGGGCCAGGTTAGTTTTTTTGGGCCAGAGAACGGCCGTTCAACTTAACGTTAGGCAAATATGGAAAAAATAATGAAAGTAGGTGGCTGGCTACTATCACCCTCAAGGATGGTTTTTGATGTATTGAAGAATAGAGTAAAAGATCGGGGTGATTTTCATCGTTCGTGGAGCCGATTCTTTATTTTTGCAGAGCTTGCTTTGGCGGCTATTCTTGTGTTTTTAACGGTCTGTTGGCCTCGCCTATTAACTAGTTTGGTTTTTTCATCCGCTCTTTTGCTTCTGGCTTGGTCAAGGATCAATGAGCTTGTTTACGCTTTCTATCAAGACGCCTTCAGCCGCCTTAAGAACGAAGAGCAAGCATCTGACCTAAAA
>DRQL01000125.1 GCA_011371465.1 Gammaproteobacteria bacterium
GGACAGGTCGGTTTGTCATGGATAGCACAGGCTGTCGATATTTTTAAATCAGGCTCCGGAGACGCGCCGGCAGCCCTGTTTATCTAATAACTCGTTGATAATAATAATATATTTATAAAAGTATCGCGTTACTGACAAGTTTTTAGATGTCGAAAAACCTGACACTATGGGTCCGGGCGGGTAGTGGACGACAGGACACGGAGGAATAATGCGTTGAAAAACAGGACGATTGTGTAAATGGCACAATGATTGCTCACTAGACACTTGCACATTCTCGCGAGAGTGTCGCGTATAAATAATCACGTGTATTGAGAGGAGAACTTGAATGTTCAATCGTAAAACAATTTTGTCCGCAGCTGTTGTGGCCGCAATGGGGGGCGTCAGCTTCAGTGCTTCAGCTGCCCTGACCAGCAGCGCAACGCTGGACTTCACCCTGGGCACATCGGGAGTGACCGCCTGTACCTACGGCACCACCCCGCCCTGTAACAACAAGGCCTACAACCTCACCGATATCGTCGGTTCCTACTTCAGCATGGACACCAACGGTGACGGCATCGTTGCTCCGACTGAAAAGACCCCGATCGGTTCCTTCAACGGTCTGCACTTTGGTACCGCACAGGGCGCCAGCGGCAGCCACTCCAACACGGTAAACGGTAGCGAAAGCCCGAATATCGATGCTGCCTGGAACTTCTTCGGTAACACCGGTATGCACCAGACCAACAGCCCGACCACGGATAATGGTGACGGCACCATTAACCTGGACTGGTCTGTAACCTGGAACGGTCTGCCCAACATTCCGTTGAACGCAACTTCGGCTACCACCATCGTGTGTGATACCACCAGCTGTTCCGACAGCAGCAACTACACCATCGACGGTGCATTCCACGTCGCCGGTGCCGGTTTCACCACCGTTGGTTACACCGTGCATCTGGAAGGTCACGTCAGCAACCCGACCACCACCGTACCGGTTCCGGCCGCTGCCTGGTTGTTCGGCTCCGGCCTGATGGGTCTGGCAGGCGTTGCACGTCGGCGTAAAAGCAAGGTCTGAGTAATACAGGCCTGTCGTCAGCCGGACGTTTCGGCTGAATGACGCAAGCTTGAAAGGGATCCAGGGTAACCTGGATCCCTTTTTTCATGGCCCGGCTGACGCCGGGTTATTCGGGGCCGAGTGCGCTGATCAGCGGCGCCAGGTATTTTTCGTAGTGTTTCCAGCGGCCGACCGCGCTGGCGTAGAGCGGCTTTGAGACCTGTCCGGCGCTGGCCGTGGCCACCACGCGCTCATGACGGTGAAACGCCAGGCAGGCGGGGTCCCAGTCCAGTCCGCAGAAATCGATGATCTTTCTGCACGCCGTCTCAAAATCCTCCACCAGTGTTTCGTACTCGACTTCGAGCAGGTTGATCTCCAGCACCTCCGCCCAGTGTGCCATCAGGCGCTGGTATTGCCGGTAGTAGCGGCCCAGGGCCTGCAGGTCGGTCGCGTACGGCTGGTGCCCGGCAAAGTCCTGGAAATAGCAGGACAGGCAGGTATCCAGCGGTGAGCGCCGGCAATGGATGACGCGCGCGCCGGGAAACAGCAGGTGGATAAAACCGAGGTTGATGAAGTTCGCGGGCAGCTTGTCGGTAATGCGCCTGGCTTCGGGGGCCAGGGATTCCAGGTGTGCGAGGTATTGCCCGGTGAGGCCAGTAAGCTGTGCCTGGTCGAGTCGTTTCAGCCCGTCAGGCAGCAGGTTTTCCGCCCCGACCAGGGCGGGGATCGAAGCCAGCAGGTCGGGCAGGGTGTCCAGTTCGCCGGCGCCCCAGGCGTGCGGGTGTGAGGCGATGACCTGCTCCACCAGGGTGGTACCGGAGCGCGGCATGCCGACGATGAATACGGCCGGCTCTGCGGACTGTTCCGACCGCGGTGTGGAGTGGATAAATGCACGGCTGAAGGATTCCCGGATGAGCTCCACGGACAGGTCGCCCGGGTCGGGGCCGGTTGCCGTGCCGCGCAGCTCGTTGCCCTGGCGGAAATGTTCGAAGGCGGTGTCATACTGTTGCAGCTGGTCATGGAAATGCCCCAGCCGGAAGTGAATCTGCGCACGGTCATCCCTGCTAAGCCGGTCTGAAGCTTGCAGTGTCCTTTCCAGCAGTTCGATGGCTTCGGGTGCACGGCGCGCAGCGCGCCGTGCAATGTCCGCAAAGGCGGTGGCAACGCTGGCGTCCGGGCATTGCGCGTCGATGCGCGGTTCCAGTGTGGCAAAGGCGCGTGGGTAGTCGTGCCGGCTCGCGTATACCTGGGCCAGCCCTGCAATGGCGGCGTCATCCGCGGGATCGGTTTCGCTGGCTTCGCGGTAGTATTGCTCGGCGCGGTCGGCATCGCCCAGTGACAGGCAGGCCCGGGCCAGTTCTTTTAGTGCGACGCTGAAACCGGGACGATACTGCAGGGCATCGCGGAAGGCATTGACCGCCTCCTGCCGCAGGCCGCGGTTGCGCAGCGCCTTCCCCAGGTTGTAATAATAGTCCGCCGAGTCCGGTTTCAGTTGCAGCGCGCGGCGGAAACAGGCGATGGCTTCGTCGGTTTGCTGCAACTCCATGCAGACGTTGCCGAGATTGTTGTAATGATCGGGGATGTCCGGTGCGCAGGCGATGGCCTGCCGGTAACTGCCGGCGGCGTCTGCCAGCCTGCCCTGGCGTCTTTGTGCAATGCCCAGGTTGAAGTGCGCGCCGGCCAGCCCCGGGGCGATGCGTATGGCCTTGCCAAAGTAGCGCTCTGCGCCGGCATAGTTGCCCTGCATCCCGCTGATGGTGCCCAGTGCCATGAGTGCGTCAATATCACGCGCATGCAGGGCCAGGGCTTTGGAAAACAGTTTTGCTGCTTCCGGCAGCCGGCCCTGGCGGACCAGCTGCGTGGCTTTTGCTTTCAGCCGGCCCGCCCGGTCTGTCATGGACCCGGCCTGTCGGGCGCGGCAGTGTTGATGTGCATGCAGGTGTACCTGCGGGCGTCAACCGAGCGCTTCGATCAGCGGTCCCAGGTGTTCCTCGTAGTGTTTCCAGCGTGCCACGGATTTCTTGTACAGCGGACGGCGCACCTGGTCGTAACTGGCTGTTGCCACGAAACGTTCGGTTTCGTGGAACCGCAGGCAGCTGTCGTCCCATTCCAGCCCGCAGAAATCCACCATGGCGCGGCTGACCGTTTCCTGGTTTTCGATCAGCTCCTCGTAGCGGACCTCGAGCACGGGGATCTGCAACACCTCCTTCCAGTGCGCCATCAGGCGCCGGTAATCCCGGTAGTAGTCGGCCAGCCGGGCCAGGTCGTAGGAATAGGCGTGGGTGCGGGAAAAGTCCTGGAAGTAGCAGGACAGGCAGGTATCCAGCGGGTCACGCAGACAATGGATGACGCGGGCGCCGGGGAACAGCAGTTCGATCGGCCCCAGGAAACGGAAGTTGCCCGGCATCTTGTCGATGACCCGGGCCGCGTCCGGTGACAGTTCATCCAGGTGTTGCAGGTAGCCGGCGGCCAGTGCGTCGGCCTGTGCCTGGTTCAGCGCGCTGACGCAGCGGGGGTAGCCCTCGCCGCTGCCCAGCGTCTCCGGCAGGCGGGTTACCATCTGCAGCAGGTCGGGCAGCTCGCCGGCGCCGTACACGGAGGGGTGGCTGGCCAGGATCTGCTCGACCAGGCTGGTGCCGGAGCGTGGCATGCCGACCACGAATACCGGTTTTTCCGAGCGCTGGCCGGCGCGTACTGTGCCGGCCATGAAGTCCTGGCTGAAGGTCTCGATGATGGCATCGATTTCCCGTGCATGGGCCGCAGCGTCGAATTCCATGGCGCGCGCTTCGTTGCCCTTGCGGTAGTGTTCAAAAGCATCCGCGTAGCGGCCGGTGGCGTCATACAGCCGGCCCAGGTTGAAGTGCAGGTTGCGCTGGCTGGTGACTGGCAGCGCCTGGTCCTGCGCCAGCAGCCGCTCCATCAGTTCGATGGCGTCGTCCGGGCGGTCCAGGCTTTTACTGACCTCGGCGAACGCGACAGCCAGATTGATATTGTCGATGCCCCGCTCGATCCAGGGTTGCAGGCGCGCCAGTGCCTGTTGCGGGTCGCCGGCGTGCTGTTCGATGGTGGCGGTCAGGGCAACCGCGTCGGCGTTGTCCGGGTTGATCTGCAGGGCTTTTTCGCAGCAGGCCATGGCTTCGTCAGGCCGGCTCTTGGTCATCAGTGCGGAAGCGAGGGTGATATAGGCGTCGCTGTACTCCGGGTTCAGGCGGATGGCTTCCTGCAGGTTCTGGATGGCGGCATCGCTTTCACCGAGCACCATGAGGGTGCTGCCGCGGCCGAACTGCGCTTCAGCATACCCGGGGAACAGTTTCAGGGCTTCGTCATAGTGATCCAGCGCTTCCCGGTATTGTCCCAGCGCCTGCAGGGTGGAGGCCAGCCCGTTCTCGGCCTGCGCATAGCGCGGCAGCAGGCGCAGGGCCTGGCGGAAGTGTTCTGCGGCGTCCGCATAGTCGTGCCGGGCGTTGCAGACGTATCCCAGGCCGTAGCGACTTTCCGCGTGGTTCGGGTCGAGTTCGATGGCCTTGCGGAAGGCGTCCGCGGCTTCGTCCAGCTGGCCCAGGGCGGTGAGCGATGATCCCAGCATGTACCAGGCCAGTGCCAGGTCGGGTTGGGTGTTCAGCAGTTGTTGGTACAGGCCGGCTGCTTCTTCAGCTTTCCCCTGTCGAAACAGTGTGTTGGCCAGGTTCATCTGGGCTCCCGGCGAATCGGGCAGCAACTCGGCCGCGCGCCGGCAGTACATTTCGGCCTGTTCATGCCGCTCCAGCATGCCGCAGATTCCGCCCAGCATGGACCAGGCTTCCCCGTAGCTGTCGTCGTTGGCAACGGCCTTCTCCAGGCTGGCGAGGGCGTCGTCCAGGTTGCCCTGGCTGCGCTGCAGGTTGGCCAGGTAGTAGTGTGCCTCGGGCATGGATGGGTCCAGTTCGATAGCGCGCTGCAGCTGTTCCTGTGCCGGTCCCGGCTGGCCGGTTTCAGCGTTGATGGTGCCCAGCATCATCCAGGCTTCGGCATGCCCGGGCTCAGCGGCGGTGATGGCTTCATAGAGCTGTTTGGCTGCCGCCAGCTGGCCCTGTTCGACCAGATCGAGCGCCTTGCTGAGCATATTGCTGACATCTTGCGTTGAC
>DRQL01000126.1 GCA_011371465.1 Gammaproteobacteria bacterium
GACCGTTTTGCCTGGAACCTGCGCCGGGCGCGCGTCGCCATCTTTACCGGCAAGGTCGATGCCGGGGTAAAGATACTGGAACAGCAGCTCGCCGGGCCGGACGCGGACTGGGAGCCAAAGCATACGGATCGTCTGTTGCAGGTGGTGTTCGACCTGCAGACCCTGCAGGCGCACCGGCAGGCACTGAAGCTGTTCACGGCCTTGCTGGACAAGCCGCTGGAACCACAGCAACGGCGTGAACTGCTGTTCTGGATGGCAGATTCGCTGCAGGCCCTCGAGCAGTATGAACAGGCCGCCTACCTGTACCTGAAGTCGGCGACCCTGACTGACGTAACCGCCATGGATCCCTGGGCACAGACCGCGCGTTACCATGCCGCCCAGGCACTGGTCGAGGCCGGCCTGCTGCAGGACGCGCGGCAGATCTACACCGGCCTGCTGCATGCTACCCGTGATGCCAGCCGCAAGGCAGTGTTGCAAAATGAAATACAGCGCCTGCACCTGGTCGCCGGCGCAAAACAGAAAGGGAGGTGAGCATGCCCGGGCAGGATTTCGATGCCGTATTCGTCTCTCCGGTTGGCAGGCTGGGTATCCGGGTCGAGGACGGGGCGCTCTGCCGGCTGGCATTTCTGTCCGGCCACTACCGGCTGCGAACCGCCCGGTGCGCAGATACGCGCCGGGTGCAGCGCTCGATCCTGGGCTTTTTTACGGACCCCGGCGCCGTGTCCGGGATCGATTGCCGACTGTCCGGGACGGATTTCCAGCGCCGGGTATGGCGAGCGCTGCGCAAGATTCCGTATGGGAAAACAATGACATATGGAGGACTTGCGAAGCGCCTTGGCACCAGTCCCAGGGCGGTTGGCAATGCCTGCCGCCACAATCCCGTGCCCATCGTGGTGCCCTGCCACCGGGTGGTGGCCCGGCATGGCCCGGGTGGTTTCGCAGGCGACCGGCAGGGACGCCTGGTGCGGATCAAGCAGAAGCTGCTGTGCGCCGAGGGCGTTGAAATCCGGGATTGACGTCCCCACCTTACCGCAGGAGCAGGTTTCGCCCCGGGTGAAGCCAAAAAGACGAAAACGCGATCACTTATTCACTAACGAGTTCCAGACCATGACTACAGAGACACAGAAAGAAACGCTTGAATTCCAGGCCGAGGTTCGCCAGCTGCTGGGCCTGATGATCCACTCGCTGTATTCCAGCAAGGAGATTTTTCTCCGCGAGCTGATTTCCAACGCCTCCGACGCCTGCGACAAGCTTAGCTTCGAGGCGTTGTCCAATGACGCCCTGTACGAAGGTGACAGCGAGCTGAAGATCCGTGTCAGCTTCGACAAGGACAAGCGCACCGTTACCGTCAGCGACAACGGCATCGGCATGTCGCGCGAAGAAGTCATGGATAACATCGGTACCATTGCCAAGTCCGGCACCAGACAGTTTTTCGATGCGCTGACCGGGGACCAGAGCAAGGACATCGAACTCATCGGCCAGTTCGGCGTCGGCTTCTATTCGTGTTTCATCGTTGCCGACGAGGTAACCCTGACCACGCGTCGTGCCGGTGCCGCCGCAGACGAGGGGGTGCGCTGGGTTTCCAACGGCGAAGGCAGTTACACGATGGAGTCGGTCGAAAAGGACAGCCGCGGCACGGAAGTGGTCCTGCATCTGCGCGAAGGGGAAGACGAATTCCTGGACGATTTTCGCCTGCGTTCGATTATCACCAAGTACTCCGACCACATTTCCCTGCCGATCGAAATGGCGTCGACCGAAGAAGGCAAGGAAGGCGAGTTCGAGGCGGTCAACAACGCTTCAGCGCTCTGGAAACGACCCAAGCGGGAGATCTCGGACGAGGAGTACAAGGAGTTCTACAAGCATGTTTCGCACGACTTCGGCGAACCGCTGGCCTGGAGCCATAACCAGGTGGAGGGCACGCAGTCCTACACCAGCCTGCTGTATATACCGAAGCACGCACCGTTCGATCTCTGGGACCGCGACCGGCGGCACGGCATCAAGCTGTACGTGCGCCGCGTGTTCATCATGGACGACGCGGAAAACCTGATGCCGCAGTACCTGCGCTTCATTCGCGGCCTGGTGGATTCTGATGACCTGCCGCTGAACGTGTCGCGCGAAATCCTGCAGAAGAACAAGTTTATCGACAGCATCCGCAACGCGTCGGTCAAGAAAGTGCTGGGCCTGCTGGAGAACATGGCCAAAAACGAACCGGAACAGTACGCGGAGTTCTGGAAACAGTACGGCCAGGTCATGAAAGAAGGGCCGGCCGAAGACTTTTCCAACCGCGAACGCATCGCCAAATTACTGCGCTTTGCGTCGACCAACAGCGATACGGAAGACCAGACCGTCTCGCTGGAAGACTATGTGAGCCGCATGCAGGAAGGCCAGGAAAAAATCTACTACGTGACGGCGGACAGTTTTGCGGCGGCCAAAAACAGCCCGCACCTGGAAGTATTCCGCAAGAAAGGCATTGAAGTGCTGCTGATGAGCGACCGCGTGGACGAGTGGCTGGTCTCGCACCTGACGGAATTTGACGGCAAGCCGCTGGTGTCAGTCGCCAAGGGCGAGCTGGACCTCGGTAAACTGAGTGATGAAGAAGATAAAAAAGCCGCTGAAAAAGTCGAGGGCGAGTACAAGGAGCTGCTTGAACGTATCAAGGAAACACTGGCGGACGATGTGCAGGACGTGCGCATCAGCCACCGCCTGACCGATTCGCCTTCCTGCCTGGTGCTGGGAGAACACGATATGCCGGTACACATGCAGCAGCTGATGAAACAGGCGGGTCACGATGTCCCGGTCAGCAAGCCCTCGCTGGAGATCAATCCCGAGCACCCGCTGGTGGCGCACCTGAAACAGGAGCAGGATCCGGAGCGCTTTGCCGACTGGGCCCACCTGCTGTTCGAGCAGGCGCTGTTGAGCGAAGGCGGTCAGCTGGAGGACCCGACCGTGTTCGTGAAACGCATGAACAGTATTCTGGTCGAACTGTCCGGCTAGCAGGGCAGACGGAGCGTACAGACCAGTGTCCCCCAGGCCTGAACTGAAAGTCACCGTATTCAGTGATTATATCTGTCCCTTCTGTTACATAGGTGACGCGCGTCTCGATCATTTGCGCGCAGACTATGACCTGAAGGTCAACTGGTGTTTCCTGGAGATACACCCGGAAACCTCGCCCGAGGGAGAACCGGTAGCCTCACTGAATTACCCGTCCGAGACCTGGCAGCGCATGATGGCCACGCTCGGGGAGATGGCGGCGGAAGAGCAGCTGCCCCTGCTCGAGCACGATTTCACCACCAACTCGCGTTCCGCTCTGCTGCTGGCGGAGGCGGCGAAATACATTGACCGCGATCTGTTTTACCGCCTGCACAAGCGCCTCTTCGAGGCGTATTTTGCGCAAGGTAAAAATATCGGTGACCGGGATTGTCTGCGTGAACTGGCGCTGGAAACCGGTATGGAGGCACAACAGGTCGAGGCGGCCTGGGGGGATGCCGGGGTTGCCGGTCGCCTGCAGCACTACCGGAAGGCGGCCGAGGACCTGAACGTCAGGGCGACACCGACCTATTTTATTGGTGAACAGCGCCTGGACGGTGCGGTACCCGTCGCGCAGCTTGCCCGGGCGGCCAGGGCCGTTGGCTGAATCCGTACGCATCGACAAGTGGTTGTGGGCGGCGCGTTTCTACAAGACGCGCAGCCTGGCCGCGCAGGCCGTGGATGGCGGCAAGGTGCAGTTGAACGGTGCGCGGGTCAAGCGGGCGCGGGCGCTGTCCACAGGTGACCGCCTGGAGATTCACAAGGGCGGTTACGAGTACCGCATAGAGGTACTGGCGCTGTCACAGCGCCGGGGACCGGCAAAGGTTGCGCAGACCCTGTACGAGGAATCCGCGCAAAGTATCGAAAAACGTGCTGCTCTCAGTGAACAGCACAGGCTGGCTGCAGCTACTACCCCGCATCCCCAACGCAAACCGGACAAGAAAGCCCGTCGCCAGTTACGCGAGATGAAATGGTAAAGCCGGTTACCCCGCTGTTGACGGTCGATATCGTGATCGAAATGACCGATCGACCCGGGCGTCCGATTGTGTTGATCGAACGTCGTTACCCGCCGCACGGCTGGGCATTACCCGGCGGTTTTGTCGACGTGGGCGAGCGTCTTGAGCAGGCTGCTGTACGCGAAGCGCGGGAAGAGACCGGCCTGGATGTCAGTCTGGTCTGCCTGCTGGGCTGCTATTCCGATCCGCAGCGCGATGCCCGCGGTCACACGGTCAGTGCCGTGTATGTGGCGACGGCGGCGGGTGAGGCTTCGGCGCAGGATGACGCAAAGGGGCTGGCGCTGTTCGATCCCGCGCAGTGTCCGACGCTGGTGTTCGATCATGCACAGATACTCGAGGATTACCGGCACTGGCGCGCGACCGGGCAGCCTGCGCCGTTACGGTGTCAGGGGGGGGGCTGATTAATCCGGAATTCACGTCATTGCGAGCGCAGCGCGGCAATCTCCAACCGACTGATTCCACGGTTATGAGATTGCCGCGCTGCGCTCGCAATGACGAATGAATATACGGTCTGGCGATTGCGGGCTTTGTCCCGGGGCAGCGGTCCTCTTGCCGGGACGAGTGAAGGCCGTGAGTCGCTAGCAATACGCGGGCTGGTGCACGTACTGTGTGCGGCGCAGGTGGTTCAGGATGAGCAGGAACGGATCGTTATCGCCGGAATTGACACAGAGCGTCTTTGGCTGAAACCCCGTGCGACTGTTCCATTGCGGTGTAAGGTCGGGCAACTCGGTGCGAATCAGCGCCAGGTCGTAGTTGCGTAACGCCATGGCGATGCGTGCTTCCTTGGCGGACCGGGCCCGGAACAGCGTGGTTTGCCGGCCGATGGTGTTCTGCACCAGGCTGGCAAGCCGGTCGTTTTCTTCCACGTGCAGGATGCAGGGCGGGTGCCCGGCGGAACGCTGCCCGGCCTGCTTCAGGGCAAAGATCAGGCGCGCATGATCCGTGCAGCCGGCCAGCCAGTCCGGTTCATCGTCACCTGCCTTGCTTTCGGCCGTGGTAGAGATGACCAGTATGGGCATCCAGGGATGTTCCTGCCGCAATTCCATCGCAAACGAAATGCCGTCGCGGTCGGCCAGCAACAGGTCGAGCGCGATGCCGTCATAGTGCTGGTTCCACAGCCGTTCGCGCGCGTCATCCGCCCCGGTCGCGCAGTCGATTTCCACACCGGCCGCGTTCAATCGCTCTTTGAGCGGTTGCAGTTTGGTGGTGTCGGACGAACAGAGTAACAGGCGGGAGACAGTCGTTTCGCTGGATGACATACGGGTATCAGGGCTGTGGTCGGTGTAATGCGTAACGTAGCGGCGGGGGTCGGGATTTGTTGAGATGCGCGGGCAGCCGCAGCACTGTGCCGAAAGCCGGTTTTAACCCGTTGTGTTCTGGTGGTTTTCCGGACTTCCCATGCAATTGACCGGCTTCTTGCGTACCATATCGCGTCTTTGCAGGAGGGCTGCCCGGCGGCAGCGGTATTGGAGGAGTCATGCGACCATCCCAGTTGTTTACAGTGCTTGAAACCGAGTTCCAGAGCGTGCAGTTGCGCCAGCACACGCCGGTGATGCTGTGGGGACCACCCGGGGTCGGCAAGTCGCAGATCGTTGCCCAGGTGGCGCAACAGCACCAGGTTCCGGTCATCGACCTCCGTCTCTCGCAAATGGAACCTACTGATTTGCGGGGCATTCCCTTTCGGGTCGGTGAGCAGGTCGAGTGGGCGGTGCCGACCATGCTGCCGGACGCCGAACGGCACGGACCGAACGGCATCCTGTTCCTCGACGAAATCACCTCGGTACCCCCCAGTGTGTCGGCCGCGGCCTACCAGCTGATCCTGGACCGGCGGCTGGGTGCTTACGAGGTGCCCGCGGGCTGGGCCATCTTCGCAGCCGGCAACCGGCAGGGCGACCGGGGCGTGACCTACAGCATGCCGGCACCGCTGGCGAACCGCTTTTCGCACTACGAGCTGGACGTCAACCTGGACGACTGGGTCGCCTGGGCCTACGCCAACGGCATCGACGAGCGGCTGATTGCTTTCCTGCGTTTCCGGCCCGAATTGCTGTTCGAGTTCGATCCAGCGCACAACCCGGTGGCTTTCCCGTCACCGCGTTCCTGGGAGTTTGCCCACCGCGCCCTGCAGAAGTTCGGCGGCAGCGCGCAGGTGCTGGTCGAGGCGTTGCAGGCCTGTGTCGGACCGGCCGCGGGGATCGAACTGCACGCCTTTGTCGACAACCTGGACAAGCTGCCCGATATCGACGCCATTACCCGCGGTGAATCGGTGCCGGTGCCCAAAGAGACCGACCTGCAGTATGCCGTCGCCACGGCGCTGGTGGCGCGAGCCATCCGTGAACGGGACGGTGAGGATGCGCAAACCGTGCACGGGCATATCATCGACTACGCCGGTGCGTTCCCGCAGCGCGAGATGGGCGTGATGCTGATCTCGGACATGCACCGGGCCATCGGCCAGGACCTGTTCCAGGTGCCGCAGTTTTCCAAATGGGCGAAAGCCGTTGCCGACGTTATGCTGTTCGACATGTAGCGGTTGCGCACCACCATGTCGGACGAAATCGAAACCAAGCTCAGTGCCGCGCGCACCCGCCTGATCCTGGACCGTCCTTTCCTGGGGGCACTGGTGCTGCGGTTGCCCATGCACGCGACCAAACCGGAACGTTGCAAGACCATCGGTACCGACGTACGCGCGCTGTACTACAACCCCGAGTACATCAGCCGGCTGTCTCTTGACCAGACCCAGTACGTGCTGGCGCACGAAGCCCTGCACTGCGCCCTGTCGCACTTCGCCCGCCGTCAGCACCGCGTCAAGCAGCGCTGGGATATCGCCTGTGACCTGGCGATTAACCCGCTGTTGATCCGGGAAGGGCTCAAACCCCCGCCTGGCGTGCTGCTGAACAGCGGTTTCGAGGGCATGATGGCCGAGGAGATCTACCCGTTCATCGATGAGGATACGGAAGAAGAGACCCACGATGATCATTTCTACGACCAGGAAGACCGTGCGCAGGGATCTTCCGGCGGACAGCCGCTCGACCAGGACGAGAGCAAGGGCGGTGGTTCCGGTGACAGTGACTCCGAACCGCAGGAAAGCGGACAGGCACCGCGGCCGCTGAGCGAAACCGAGCAGGAGCAACTGGCGGTGCAGTGGCGGCAGCGGCTGGCGGGCGCCGCCCAGCAGGCGCAGGCGGCCGGCAAGCTGGGTGCCACCATGGCGCGCCTGGTCGAGCACCTGCTGCAGCCGCAACTGCCCTGGCGCATGCTGCTGGCCCGTTACATGACCGCGGCTGCGCGTGACGACTACAGCTACCAGCGGCCTTCGCGCCGCGAAGGCAATGCCATTCTGCCGTCGCTGAAAAGTGCGCAGATCGAAGTAGTGGTCATCCTCGATACCAGCGGTTCCATCAACGATACCGAACTGCGGGAATTTGTTTCCGAAATCGACGCCATCAAGGGCCAGATGCGCGCACGGCTTACGCTGCACGCCTGCGACGCGGAGCTGTGCAAAAACGGGCCCTGGTGTTTCGAACCCTGGGAAGCGTTCAGCCTGCCCGCGAACCTCTACGGACGCGGGGGTACCCGCTTTACGCCCGCCTTCGAATGGCTGGAGCGCAGCGACCGTAAACCGGACCTGGTGGTGTATTTCACGGATGCCGAGGGTGAATTTCCGAAAACCGAACCCGGTTTCCCGGTGCTCTGGCTGGTCAAGGGGCGCGGCAAGGTGCCCTGGGGGCAGCGTATCCAGTTGAACTAGCCCGCCCGCACTTCAGGAATCCGCTGTTTCTGCCGCTATAAAGGTGCTGCGAACGGCGGGCCGTTCCCGGCGCTGAACGGACTCGACATCACTGCACGGATGCGCTTCGAAACCATCCGGCAGGTGCTTCGGACGCATGGCAACCGTACTCGAATCCGACCAGATCCGCTCCATCGAGCAGCGTATCCAGAAAGTCTATGAATTGCCGCCCATGCCGGAGCTGGGGCGCCGAATTCTCGAGCTGCAATCTGACCCCGGGGCCGATGCCCGCAAGCTGGCTGCCATCGTGCAGCTGGATCCCAGTCTTGCCGCCCAGGTGATCCGTTACGCCAGCTCCTCGTACTACGGCTATACCGGGCGGGTGACCAATATCCAGGAAGCCATTGCCCGCGTGCTGGGTTACGACCTGGTGCTCTACCTGGCGCTCGGCCTGGCCGCCGGCCGGTCTTTCCGCATCCCTGATCAGGGACCGCTGGGACTGACGCGCTTCTGGGAACACGCGGTCTGTAGCGCTGTGCTGGTGCAGAAACTGGCGGCCATCCTGCCCGAACCCATGCGCCCGCCGGCGGGTCTGGGTTACCTGTGTGGCCTGCTGCACGATTTCGGCGTGCTGCTGCTGGGGCATCTGTTTCCACCGGAATTCCAGCTGCTCAACAAGATGGCGCAACTGAATCCGGGGTGCTCGGTGGCAGAGCTGGAAGGTCGTCTGCTGGGTATGGGGCAGGCCCGGGATATGCTTGCACTGGGCCACGCGCGTATCGGCGCCTGGCTGATGCAGGCCTGGAAAATGCCCGATGCACTGGAGATCACGCTGCTGGAGCACCACAATGCTGACTACCGGGGTGATGAAGAGATCCTCGTCCACCTGGTCCAGCTGGCCGATTTCCTGTACCTGAACCGGGAGGATCTGCCCGGGCCGGAGCGGCTCCCGGCCGCGAGCCTGGACCTGCTGCAGTTGTTGCCGGAGCCGGTGCTGGAGACGGCCCGGCAGGTTTTTTCCGCGCAGAAGGATTTCCGGTCGCTGTCGAAACTGCTGGCCGGGACTTCATAAACAGCCCGCATCACCATATACATTCTACTGTGTGTTACCGACATCGCTGCGCGGGGATAATACCCGGGCCGGTATCCGTGTCATTGAAACCACCGGACTCCGGTATACGCCGGCAATGACGCAAGACGAATGAATCAGAGATTCACCAGGTAAAGGAGAGTGCAATGCGCATTATTTTGCTCGGCGGCCCGGGTGCCGGTAAGGGAACCCAGGCCAGTTTCATCAAGGATCGGTACGGTATTCCCCAGATTTCCACCGGCGATATGCTGCGAGCCGCGGTAGCGGAAGGCAGCCCGCTGGGTGTTGAAGCCAAAAAAGTCATGGACGCCGGCGGACTGGTATCCGATGACATCATCCTGGGACTGGTGAGGGAACGTATCGCTAAAGACGATTGCGCCAACGGGTTCCTGTTCGACGGTTTTCCGCGCACGCTGGCACAGGCGGAAGCGCTGAAAGAGCAGGGTGTGCCTGTCGACGCCGTGGTGGAAATCGATGTCGACGACGAAGAGATCGTTAAACGCATGAGCGGTCGCAGGGTGCACCTGGCTTCCGGCCGCACCTATCACGTCGTATTCAACCCGCCGCAGCAGGAAGGCAGGGATGACGAAACCGGTGAACCGCTGGTGCAGCGTGATGACGACCAGGAGGAAACGGTACGCCAGCGACTGAAGGTGTACCATGACCAGACCGAACCGCTGATTGCTTATTACTCGGCGTGGGCTGCCGAGGGTCGCGAGGATTCCCCCCGCTATATCAAGGTGTCCGGAATCGGGAAGGTGGAAGAGGTGCGTGACGCCATCTTTGCCGGGCTGGGCTGAAACTCGCCCCGGGCGTCGGAATTTATTACACTGGTATCGCGGAAACTGGAACGGAATAGTGGGGTTTCGCGTCAAAAATGTGTCGTTTTATACCGCTTGCCGGCACGGAAAGGTTGTCGAAAAGGGCTTCCGGGCCTGTCGTAAAACGGCGGATGCAGTGTAAGAAAATGTCCGTTTTCCTTGTCGGCGGACGGATGTGGCGCGGGTGCAGGCGGCCGGGAAACCGCTATTTTACTGATAAAACGGTCAAATAAATGTCACCCTGGGCAGCCGTGCCGGAACGGCGGAAGGGTACCGCACGCCGGGGCGGGGAAACCCCCGCCCGGCGGTTGTACATTCGTACCGGAAGCCGGTTTGTCCTTTGGGAGCAACGGGAGTAACTTGCTTGTGTGGCCCAGGTTACTGTGAATTCGTGCCGGCCGGATCAAGATGAACAATAACAAGATGCTTGATAACGATAAAAGGGCAGGCAACGCCCAGCCAACCAGCGGTGTCGCGGGAGTCGTTCCAGAGTATGAGCGAAACTGAGCTCCAGGCGATCGAAACCACCGGCGTGCAAAAAGTACTGCGTCTGCTGGAGGCAGTGCGGCGCTCACCGACGGGTGCTGTGATCTATAACCAGGTGGAGCGCATGCTGCAGGATGTGCTCGACAGCCGGAAAGCCACCGAGCAGGTCTATATCACCCTGATCAACCAGTTGCTCACCGCCTACATCGGACACCTGCGTGAAGGCTCTCCGTTGCACATGCAGGTGCGTTTGCTGCAGGTGCGCCTGCAACCACCGCTTGCAGCGGGCGACCTGGCCGCGCTGCAGGATTATATCGACCGGTATGCAACGCATATCGCCGCACTGGCGGAGCTCGATTCCGACCTGTTCCGGCAGGCCGTCGAACCCTTGCTGGCCGCGTTCGGTATTGCCGGGCAGGCACAGCCGGAAGCGGAATCGCCGGATACCGACCAGGAGCGCAGTGGTACGGCTGCGACTGAAGCAGCGGAAGCCATCGAAACGGAAACACCGTCTGAAACCGGGGTTACGGAGGAAACCGGACTGACGGAGCCCGGTCCCGCGGCCGATGACTGGACACCCGAAGAAGCGGCGGAAGAACCGGAATCCGACCGGCCTGACTGGCGGGATACCGCCACCGCAGAGGAGGTGCCTGACGCCGACGACGATACAGCGCCACTGGCCGAAGCGGCCGCGGCAACGGATCCCAGGCACAACAAGGCAGATACCCAGGTGGATACGGTGTACCGCAGCCACCTCGATTCCAAGCGCCGCGATATTCAGAAACTGCAGTCCACGCTGGCCGAGCAGGTGCTGGGCACCATTGCACAGAACGAGGAATTCGGTGTCCTGCTCGAGGTGGTGCTGGGCGAATTGCGCCAGGCCGGTGATGGCCGGGAACTGGAAGACCTGCGCTGGACCCTGGTGCGCGAAATCGAAAAACTCACCAAGGCCCACCACGAACTGGCCGAGAAGCTGGACAGCACACACCATTACCTGCAGATCATCGAGTCGGACAGCCGCCAGTTGAGCGACGAGCTCACCCGGGTGCGCCTGCTGAGCCTGACCGACGAACTGACCGGCCTGCCCAACCGGCGTGCCTTCCTGCGCCGGATCGAGGACGAGGTGGCGCGTGTGCAACGCTATGGTTTTCCGTTGTCACTGGCGCTGATGGACCTCGATCACTTCAAGCAGGTGAACGACAAGTACGGCCACGCCGGTGGCGATGAAGTGCTGCAAATCTATTCGAGGAATATACTTTCCATCTTCAGGCACCATGACCTGGTGGCACGTTACGGTGGTGAGGAGTTTGCCGTATTGTTGCCCAACACCGACGAAGAGGGTTCGATGCGTGCCCTCACCAAGGTGCGGGGCCGTGCCCTGGAGACCCGCTGGCAGGCCAACGGTGACATGATACCGGTGCCCTCTTTTTCGGCGGGCGTCTCGCTCTACAAGCCGGGTGAGACCGCCAGTGCGTTTATAGAGCGGGCCGACAAGGCCCTGTACCGCGCCAAGCGGCTGGGCCGCAACCGGGTGGAAATGGACGCGACGTACCGCAACGAGCCCGAAGACGCCGGGACCACGACGGCTGCCGGTGAACGCCAGCGCGGCGAATCCTGATCCGGCCGGTACGGACAGGCCAGCCATAGAGGTTTCTATGGTTTTTACTTAATCCTTCACTTGCTACACTGTCCGTTTCCGGATGAAAACCACGCGCAGGCACCAGTCACTATGGCAACGATCGAACTCAACAATGAAAACCTCCAGGACACTATCAAGAACAATGCCATCGTGCTGATCGATTTCTGGGCCTCCTGGTGTGGCCCCTGCCAGAGTTTCGGGCCGGTATTCGAGGCCGCTTCGGAAAAGAACCCGGACATGGTTTTTGCCAAGGTGAATACCGAAGAGCAGCAGGAACTCGCTGCTCATTTCCAGGTGCGCTCCATCCCCATGCTGGCCATATTCAAGGAACAGATCCTGGTGTTTTCCCAGCCGGGCGCGTTACCGGCCTCGGCACTGGATCAGCTGATCGGGCAGGTAAAGGAGCTGGACATGGACAAGGTGCGCGCGGATATCGCCGAGCAGCAGAACAAGGCCTGAACTCAGTACAGGTCGGCAAACGGCTGCACGCCGACCCACTCCCCCTTGCGGACGCCGCTGCTCTCCGCCGGCAGCAGAATGAAACAGTTGGCGCGGCTCATGGAGGTCAGCAGGTGCGACCCTTGCATGCCGGTACTGCTTACCGTCAGCCCGCCGTCCGGCCCTGTCTCCAGTACCCCGCGTTGAAACTCCATGCGTCCGGGCGCCTTTTTCAGATCGGCGGTACAGCGTGCCTGCACCTGTAAGGGGTCACGCGGGTTTTCGCCGTTCATCCTGCGTATGGCGGGCAACACGAACTGGTAAAAGGTCACCATGACCGATACCGGGTTACCCGGAAGACCGAAGAAGACTGCATTGTCCAGGCGGCCGAATGCCAGTGGTTTGCCCGGTTTCATGGCCATGCGCCAGAAATTGATTTCACCCAGTTCCTCCAGCGTTTCGGTGACGTAGTCGGCCTCGCCCACCGAGACTCCGCCGGAGGTCAGTACCAGGTCCGCCATGTCCGCAGCCTGCCGGAAGGCTTCCCGCACCGCGTCACGTTGATCGGGGATGACCCCGAGGTCATAACACTCGATGGTCGGCCGGTTCAGCATGCTGTGCAGGGTGTAGCGGTTGCTGTCGTAGATCTGCCCCGCGGCCAGTGGCGTGCCGATACCGGTTAACTCGTCACCGGTCGAAAAATAGGCGACCCGCAGGCGTCGCACAACGCTGATTTCGGCGATGCCAACCGAGGCCAGCAACCCGGTTTCCGCCGCGCCGATGCGTACCCCGGGTGCCAGTACCGTATCGCCACAGCGGGTGTCTTCGCCCGCGTGGCGCACATGCTGTCCGCTGCGTACCCCCTGCGCGGCAAAGCGGATCTGTTCACCGTCCCGTTCCACCTGTTCCTGCATGATGACGGTGTCAGCCCCGCCCGGCATGACCGCGCCGGTCATGATGCGTACGCATTGCCCGGCCTGTACTTCACCTGTAAAGGGAGTGCCGGCAAAGGATGCACCGATCACCGTCAGGGTGACCTGTGTGCCGCCGGTACAGTCTTCGCCGCGTACCGCGTAGCCGTCCATCGCGGAGTTGTCGAAAGGCGGTACATCGATGCCGGATGTAATCGCTGTGGCCAGTATGCGACCCGTAGCGGCCCGGAGCGGCAGTTGCTCGCTGGCATCCAGCGGGGCTATCGCCTGCAGGATACGTTCCCGGCCCTGTGCGACGCTTAACAGGGACTGTCCGGGGCTGGCGCAGCAGTCGGTGGCAGTGGGGTTCATGCGGGCACTCCGTTCGGTGTTGGGGGCAGGTAGCTGGACATGGATTTTATAACATTCTGTGACGGTCTGCGGTGCGATCGACGGTGAACGGACGTCTGTCATGCCAGCGGCGCCGTGCGCCGGGTTTATGGTAGGGTGGCAGAGTGACGACGCGAGGACCGATGCCAGGTGGAAACTGCCGGAAAACCGCGGGCGCTGGCGCAGCAGTGCCGTACAGCGGACATTGAACTGATCGATCGGTTTACCGATGCGCTGTGGGTCGAAAACGGGTTGAGCGAAAATACCTGTGCAGCGTACCGGCGCGATCTGTACAGCCTGGCGGCGTGGCTGGCGGGCCGCTCGCAGCCGCTGGCGAAGGCCGGCGCGGCGGAGCTGCTGGCGTTCCTTGCCGAGCGTTACCGGAGCGGTCGGGCCGCACGCAGCAGCGCCCGCCTGTTGTCCAGCCTGCGGCGTTTCTACCGCTACCTGGTGCGCGAAGGCCGGCGCCAGGACGATCCGACTGCCAATATCGATTCACCGAAACCGGATCGTCCGCTGCCGCATACCCTGAGCGAAACGGAAATCGAGGCCCTGCTCGCAGCGCCCGATGTCACACAGGCGGTCGGCCTGCGCGACCGGGCCATGCTGGAACTGTTATACGCCTGCGGCCTGCGCGTCTCGGAACTGGTATCGCTGGATACAGACCGGGTCAACCTTGTGCAGGGCGTGGTGCGCGTGCTGGGCAAGGGCAACAAGGAGCGCCTGGTGCCGGCCGGTGACGAGGCGGTGCACTGGCTGCAGCGCTACTGCGAACAGGCGCGTCCGCAACTGCTGCGCGGGCAGGGCAGCCCCCGCCTGTTTGTGTCGCGCAAGACCGGCAGCATCACGCGCCAGGCCTTCTGGTACCGCTTGCGAGCGTATGCCGTGCGCAGCGGGATCCGCGGCCACCTGTCGCCGCATACCCTGCGCCATGCCTTTGCCACCCACCTGGTCAACCACGGCGCCGATCTGCGTGTGGTGCAGATGCTGCTGGGTCACAGTGACCTGTCGACCACCCAGATCTATACCCATGTGGCCAGGGAACGCCTGCGGCAGATACACCGCGAACACCACCCGCGCGGCTGATTCTCGGGTACACTGTCGAACTGGAAGAGGAAAACAGGGTCAGAACAGGGACAGTGTCTTCAACGCAACTCGGGAAAAACCAGGTGAATTCAATTAAAGCAGTACTTTTCATGAGCTTGGCATCGCTGTTCACTACGGCGGCGCTGGCGGATCGCAGCGCGGACGAAGCGGTCATCCGCAAGGCGCTGGGCAAAATCAAGCCGGATATCGTCGAGCCGGCACCCATCAACGGTCTGTACGAGGTGGTGGTCGGACCGCACGTGGTGTACATGAGCGCGGACGGCCGCTACATGTTGCAGGGTGAGCTGATCGACATGGTAAAGGGGGTCAGCCTGACTGAACCCCGCCGCCAGGCAGCGACCAAAGCCTTGCTGGATACGGTCAGTGAAGACGATATGATCATCTTCAGGCCGAAGAAAGTGAAGCACGTGGTTACCGTGTTTACAGATATCGATTGTGGTTACTGTCGCAAACTGCACGGGCAGATGGATAACTACCTTGCTGAAGGCATCGAGGTGCGCTACATGATGTTCCCGCGCGCCGGGGTGGGATCGGAGTCCTACAAAAAGGCGGTCGCCGTATTTTGCGCCGACGATCGCAACGCCGCGCTGACCGATGCCAAACGTGGCAAAAAACTGGACATGAAGACCTGTGACAATCCCATTGACCGGCACATGCAGCTGGTGCGCCAGCTGGGCGCACGCGGCACGCCTTTTATCGTGATGGAAGACGGTTCCACCCAGGCCGGCTATGTGCCGCCCAAACGGCTGGCGAAACTGCTCGACCAGGCCGAATCGAGGTAGGCCACCGCGCATTGGCCGGTTCGGGCCCGCCAATGGCTTATAAATTCCCTGCAGTGGCCGCCATTCTGTAGTGTCGGTAAAGGAAGCAATCGTTATGGAGCAAGCACAGCTGGATACCCACCAGAAAGCCCTGGCCATCAATCTGGATCAAACCCGTTACGGTACCATTGCCGAAATCGGTGCCGGGCAGGAAACCGCGCGCTGGTTTTTCCAGGTAGGCGGCGCGGCAGGCACCATTGCCAAGGCCATGTCGGCCTACGACATGAAATTCAGTGATTCCATCTACGGGCCCTGCAAGCGCTACGTCAGCCGGGACCGCCTGCAGTCGATGCTGGACCACGAGTTCCGCCTGCTGAAGGAGCGTCTTGGCGAAAGCCGCGGCGCGGACAGTGCCTTTTTTGCCTTTGCCAACACCGTGGCCGCGCGCAGTTTTATCCAGAAGCAGGAGGGTCATGGCTGGCTGGGTATCTGCTTCCAGGCCCGGCCGGGCGAAGAAGTGTCACGCATCGACCTGCACGTGCAACTGAAAGGCCAGGAGAACATTCAGGACCAGGAGACGCTCGGGCTGCTGGGTGTCAACCTGATCTACGGGGCGCTGTATTATCACGATGACCCGGATCGCTTGCTGACCTCCCTGCTGGACCAGTTGAATACGGACCTGCTGGCCATCGACATGATCGACTTTTGCGGCCCCGCTTTCGCGCAGGTGGACAATCGCCTGATGGCCCTGCGCCTGGTGCAGCACGGCCTGTCCAGTGCGGCCATGTTCCAGGCGGACGGCAAGGTGGTGCAGCCCGCGGACGCGCTGTACAAAAAGGCGGTGCTGGTGGAACGCAGCCGTTTCCGTCCGCCCACCCGCCTGACCATGAGCCTGCTGGATTCCGCCTACACGCAGTTCTGCAGGGACCTGGAAATCGACCCGGATGACGTGATCGTGCTCAGTGAGATGACCCTGCATAACCTTGGCCAGGGTGACGAAATCGACGCGCAGGATTTCCTCGACCGGGCCGAGATCCTGTGCGCGCTGGGCAAGCACGTTCTGATTTCAGACTATGGCGAGTTCTATCGCCTGGCACAGTACCTGTTTCGTTACACCAGTATGCCGGTTGGTATCGCCCTCGGTGTCCCGACCCTGGCGCAGATTTTTGACGAACAGTATTACCAGAGCCTGGAAGGCGGCATCCTGGAAGCTTTTGGCCGCCTGTTCAGGAACGATGTCAGCCTGTACGCCTGTCCCGCCCTGAACGAAGCATCCGGCGAGCTGACCACGATTCATAACCTGGAGATCCCGGCACACCTGCGCCACCTCTACCTGCACCTGCTGGAGAACGGCTATATCCGGGAACTGGTTGCGGTAGACCGGGATCAGCTGTCGATTTTCTCCCACACGGTACTGGAAAAGATCCGCAGCGGTGACCCTGACTGGGAAGCCATGGTGCCGGACCAGGTGGCGGAAATTATCCGGAAAAAGCGGCTGTTCGATTGCTGTAGCTGAAGGTTTCAATCCATGCTGAGCAGCACGCCGCCCTCCGTCAGCAGCAGGTAGCTGTTGACCCGGTGGTCCGGCCAGAGTTTCTGTACGCCGTCCCGGTACAGGTCCATCTGCGGCCTGTAGTGTGAAACCAGCTGCGGTCCCTGCAGCCCTTTTCCGCTCCGGTGAGTCTTGTAATCGACCAGGTGGACGGTATGCTCCCCGATCAGCAGACGGTCGATGATGCCGTACACGGTCTGTTGTCCGCGCAGGTACTGTATGGGCACCTCGTTGCGGGCCTGGGTGCCGGCCGTCGGTTTGAACAACCAGGCCAGTTCTTCCCGGTTGACCAGGGCGTCCACTTCCTGCCGGCAACGCAGCAGTTCCGGGTCGTCCTCTGCCAGGCAGAACTCGCCCGCGACCTGTTGCAGCAGGTCCGGGCCGGTCGCTTCCTGTGTGACCAGTTGCAGCATGCGGTGAATGATCAGTCCCCGTGTGCGCCCGTCCTGGTCACCATCGGCCAGCAGCGGTTCGCCCACGCTGCGGCTGGGCGCAATTTCCCGCCACACGGCCGGTACGGAAAAAGGCCGGCTGAGGCGGGTGTCGACATCGAATCCGCTTTGTACGCTGTCGGTGTCGGTCGCCATGACCGGGGGTTCACCCTGGCAATGGGTCCAGACCTGTGCGGGTGCCGGGTCGTCGCACAGGGCGTTGGCGATCTGCCCGTACCAGCCGGTAGAGGCGTTCTCCGCGGACGGGGCGCAGCCGGAAACCACCAGCATGCTTTTGGCGCGGGTCAGCGCCACGTAGAGCAGGTTGGCGGATTCGCGCTGTTCTTCTTCCTGCTCCAGCACATAGCGTTCACTGCTGACGCGGTCACGCTGGCGGCTGTTCCCCAGCAACAGGAAGTCGGTCGGCCGTTCCGCCTCCGCCGGCCAGCGCACCAGTGTCCGGCTGCCGGGCGGGCCGCTGCCCTGGCTGGTACTGTCGGCCAGGAAGACCACGGGGGCCTCCAGACCCTTGGCCGCATGGATGGTCAACAGGCAGACGCGCTGGTTCTGCTCGGCCTGCGGTGTTGCCTGGTTCGGTCCTTCCTTTTCGAGGCCGCGCAACTGACGCACACGTTCCAGGAAGCGGGGCAGTGTGGGGTAGCGGCCGGCATCCGTTTCCAGCGCCAGTTCGATAAAGCGCGTCAGGTTGGCCCGCACGCGCGCAACCTGGGTAGCGGGAAAAGCGGCCTGGTAGCGCTGTACCAGGTTGGCTTCGTGAAAGATGCGTTCCAGCAGGTCGTGGATCGGCAGGTGCCCGGCCAGTGTCCGCCAGCCATCCAGCAGACGCCTGGCGCGTACCAGGGGATGGTCGACCGCGAGCCGGTCAGCCACCGCCTCGAGGCGTTCGATCCAGGGTCCCCTGGCGTCACTCGCCAGTAACACCAGGTCTTCGTCGCTGACCGAGAAAACCGGTGACTTCAACACCTGGGCCAGCGCCAGGTTGTCCTGTGGCGTCATCAACACCGTCAGCAGCGCGACCAGGTCGCGGATTTCCAGGCTTTGCAACAGGCTGCCACGGTCCAGGCTCAGGTAGGGAATACCCCGGTCGCGCAGTGCCGCCTCGTAATCCGCCAGGTGGGTACGGGAACGCATCAGGATCAGGATGTCGTTGTAGACGGCGGTTTTACCGGCCACCAGTTCCTGGATGCGCCGGGCGATCGCTTGCCCTTCGCGGTAATGACGATCATCCGTTGCGCAGAGACGTGCCTGCTGCAGCGGGTTGCGCAGGCCGGCGGAGGCTTCTTCGCCGGCCACCGCCCGCGCGGTGATCAATGGCCAGAGTTCCACGCGCCCCCAGAGATCCTGCTGGTGAGTCGAATGGATCTTGAAGCCAGGCATCAGCGCTTCCATGTCCGGGTGCCGGAAAATCCGGTTGACACAATCGATGATCGCGGGGGAGGAACGCCAGGAGTGATCCAGGTGGATGCTGCCTGCATCCAGGTGCTGTTGCATCCATTCGGAGGCGATGTCCAGCAGGCGTGGCGTCCCCCGTCGAAAACGGTAGATGGACTGCTTGGCGTCGCCGACGATAAACAGGCTGCGCCAGCGTTCGCCACCGGCGGCCATTTCCTCCAGCAGGGGCAGGATGAGGCGCCACTGGGTGGGGTTGGTGTCCTGGAATTCGTCGATCAGCAGGTGGTCGATGCGCTGGTCCAGCTTGTACTGTATCCAGTGCGCGTGCTCGGGGTGATTGAGCAGGCAACAGGCGTTCCATTCCAGGTCGGCAAAGTCCAGCAGGCGCCGCTCGCGTTTGATGCGCTGGTAGTGCTCCAGCATGCGCTGTCCTGCCCGGTACCAGGCACCGTTGAGTTCCCGGGTGTGGCGGCGGTTCTGCACCTCGATGACCTGGTCCAGCTGCTCACAAAACCACTCGTGCAGTTCCAGAAAACGGTCTTCACCGGCGTCGGTCATGGACTTGCGCTGGGTTTTGCTGGAAGCGCGCTTGCGGTGTGTGCCGCTGGCGGTCAGGAAAACGGGCAGCAGCTGCTGGAAGGCCGTGTCCGCATCGTCCGTGTTTTCCAGGATGGCTTCGATGGAAGCGATGACCCCGAGGTTGGTCTTCGTCGCATGGCGCCCCAGCAGCGCCGCAAATTCGCTCAGCAAGTCACGGGTCGTACTGTTCCAGAAACCTGCAGCGTCAGCTGTCTGTCGGTCGAGGTCCAGTTGCCGGTGCAGGTGTGCAGCGGCTGCAGCAACGGGGTCGTTACTGTGTTGGGTGAAGGCCCACCAGTCGCTGCGGTGCTCAACGAAGCTGAACAGCGCGGCACGGGTGTTGTGCAGGCCATTGAGCGCCTCGAACAGGAATTCCAGTGCCTGGGCCACGGGCTGTTCGGGCGCAGCTGTGGCTTCGGCAAACAACGCGTCCCAGCTTTCACCGACCAGC
>DRQL01000127.1 GCA_011371465.1 Gammaproteobacteria bacterium
CCAGCTGCAGCACCTCGATGGGCTGGCCGTTGATGTCGTTGCTGATGTTCTGGGAGGCGCTCAGCTCGATATCGCCTCGCAACCCCTTGCGCTTGAAGCTGACATTATAGGTGTAGCCCCAGTCGCTGTTGGAGATGTCCTGGCTCAGGGGAATCGCGCCCACGAAAACATTTCCGTCCAGAATGGGGATCGAGGTATTGCGGGTAAAGTCCGTTTTTGTGTATCGGGCCCCGGCAGAGAGCGAGGCAGTCAGGGTTTTGCTGAACCTGTATTCGACACCTACATTCAAACCCGTATTGCTTGAATCCACGTCGTTGTCGTTGGTCGAGGCTGAGTGGCTCAAGGTGGCCGAAGCCGTGATCTGTTCATTTAGCACGCTGACCAGCGAGGCCTGACCGGCGTTAACCCTGTAGTCGATATAGGGCACCAGGCCCACGTTACTATACGAAACATCGTTAAAGGTGTAGCGCAGGTCCAGGCGGTTGCGCGGACTAAAAAAATAGCTCCAGCCCGGTGCGGCAGTGTAGCGCTGGCGGTCGACCCGGCCCAGGGTGATGCCGGTGGCCTCGAGCTGGGTGTTCAGCGTGGTGTCATTGATATAGGCAAGGTTCAGGGACAACCGGCCGCGCTCCAGGTTGCGGTAGCCGTCGAGCTCGAAACGGGCGTTGTTCTCGTCCAGGTCGCTGCTCTCCTCGTAGCGCCGGAAATCGAGATCGACAATGCCGGCAAGGCCGGAGATCTCGGTATTGCGGCTGAAGCTGGCGCGCGGGCTGAATCCGGCCTCGGCCGAGGAGACCTCGTTTTGAACGGACAGACGGATATTGTCGTTATAGCCGGCCCGGAAGTCGAAGGAAGGATCAATGCGCCATTCGGCCGCCCGCGCGATCGCAGGCAAAAAGGCCAGTGCCATGGCCAGGTATACAGATTTGTTGATGAACGATCGCTTCACGGGGCGTCACTCTTCGCAAGTGTCCAACAAACCACATCGGGTTTTTCCCGGGCGGCAATGTCTGCCGTTTCCGGGGGGGGCGATCAAAGGCCGCAAGGCAATTCCCGTAATCGAAAAAAGCAGTATTAACACCAGCCCGACCGGTGCGGGTGGGGTCGTGTTCCGGCCCAGTGTGCAGCCGCCACCGCCGGAAGACGAACTGTCTGCCGCGGTCAATATTCCGGGTCCGCCGGGGTCGAGAATCTGCCCGTTGGGTGTGCCATCAGCATCCCCGCGCGCACCATCCACGAGGTGCAGCGTGATGCGGTTCCCATCGATGATTGCGCCGGTCGATGTCGTTGGATCGAAATCGAAGACGTTCCAGAACAGGCTGTTGGGGCCGGTGTAGGTATAACCTCCGGCAGGATCGGGTAGCCAGGGCGTGAATTTGAAATAGCTGTTGGGCGCCGAGCCTGTGGGCAGGTACAGGTTAACGGTTGCGGCTCCGCCGGGCTCCAGGCCATCCAGAACGAAGGCAAAGAAATCATTCGGGAAGTTGATACTGCCGGACCGCGGTTGCGGCAGATTGCCGGCGGAAGGATCGTTGATGGCTTGCACGTTCTGCAGGCGGGTCCCAGCCGGGGCTTCGATTGTAACATAGCGGCCACGGGTGTCGCGCAGGCTGGTGACATTTTCCTGCAAGGCATCGGGAATACCATCGAGGTTTCCGTCTCCATTATTTGGCGCGCCGGCTTCTTCCAGGTCGCCAATGCCGTCGTTTTCACTGTTTGCGATACCGCGCAGGGCCAGGGTGACAAAAGCAGGAACGTCGTCCGTACGGACCTCCAGTGTTGCCTGCTTCACTCCGCTGCTGTCCGGCGTAAAACTTAGCCCGACCAGACAGATGCCACCCGCCTGCAGGATATCGCAGTTATTGGTGTCAATGCTGAACTGCGCGGCATCCGGCCCACTGAGAGTTATGCTAGTGAAGTTTAATGCCTGGTCGCCCTGGTTGCCGAATGGGAGTCCTCCAAGATCGCTATCGAGCTGGACCGTTTGTCCGACCACGGTTTCTCCCACGTCGATAAAACCGTCCTCAGAGGTGTTGGGCAGGACGAGGAAGCTGTCTTCCCGGCTGCCGGAGACTTCGTACGACAGGCTGCGCACGCTGCCGTCGTCATAGCTGATGGAAAATGTGGAGGCAAAATCCCCGGCCTGCAGGGGCGCAAACTCCAGCGTGAAACGGCATTGTTCCAGCGGGGCGAGCGACATGCCGTCGTTACAGGCACCAGTGGCGGGCAGTGACAGCGAAAAAGGCCCGGTCAGGCTGCCCGCGGGGTCGATGCCGCCAATGACAACACTTGAATCACCCAGATTGGTGATCTCCACGTCCCGGGTCACCGGCCCGCTGTCGCGGATGACCGGGTCGAAAGTCAACGGAGCGGGATCGACAAACAGCGGCAGGGGGTAGGGGGAAGCGGCGATTCCGGTCAGCATGACGATATTGTCTGCCACGAAATTAACTGTATCGCCTGGCTGGAAGTTGACCAGTGGCAGGTCGGTGATCGGAGACTGAATGCTCACCGTAGGTAGTGCGGCTATTGCGTCAATGGTGTTCATGCCGGAAAGGACTTCACCAAAGACGGTAAAGCCGGGCAGGGGGTTATCGACCACGTTGAAATACCACTGCGAGGTAGCGCTGTCCGGGTCCTGCGTCCGCGCCATCGCAAGGGTACCGCGGCGGTTGGGATGAGCCGGGTCGTACTCGTTGGGAACTGGCGCGAAAGTGTCCACCGGGGTATAAAAACCGCTGCCGGTCTGCTGATCGAACTGAAAGGTAAAGCCGCCGCCCTGAATAACGTCCACCCCGGCGGTATCGACATCCACCGCGCGGTGGATGAAGGTATCCTGGTAGCGGCCGGCCTGGATATACGCCAGGAAATTGGCTGTCGTAAGGGGGGCGGCTTCGTCCAGCAATTGGAGGTAGACGCTTTCCGGCGGCTGCCCCCCGATGGAAAAGTCCATGCGGGCCAGCGTCGCGTGGCCCGTGTGAATCTTGGCCAGCAGCGCACCCGAAAGCAGACAGAAGATTGCCGCCTTGCGATGATCGTTCATGTTTTTGCGGCGCCCGCTGCCAGCTGGTCGCCGGCGGGCGCTGACTCCCCCTTCTTTTCTGTTCGTCGATTCTAAGACAAACCGGATACTCTGTCGATTCTCAATAAGTAATAAAAGCCGACACATTGCGGTCGGTCAGAGGGGTTATATCGTAAATTCAGTGTCTTAAGTTGTAAGTGGGATAATGGAAGTCGCAGGTGATTGGCAAAAAAACCGCTCAAGTCTCACGGAACAACGACCACATCACCGGCCTTGAGCAGGATATTCTGGTCCAGATTTTCGCCTTTCTCGACATCGCCGTAGCGAAACGGGATGGCGACAAGCCGTCCGTTTTCACGCCGCAGGATGCGGATCTTGTTCAGCGCGGCATACGTGGTCGTGCCGCCCGCCATGCTCAGTGCCTGCATTACGTCCACATTACGCAATACAGCAAATTCGCCAGGCCGGTTAACCTTGCCGATCACGTACACCTTGTTACCGTTCAATTGGGTGACGGCCACGGTGACAACCGGATTGGTGATATAGGCGCCCAGTTTCCTGGAGATCTCCTGCTGCAGGTCCTGCACGCTGCGGCCCGCGGCCATGGCCTCGCCGACCAGCGGAAAGCTGATTCTTCCGTCCGGCCGCACGATGACTTCACGCAACAGGTTATCTTCCTGCCAGACCGAAATACGCAGCACATCCCCCGGCTGGATGGCGTACAGACCGGTTTCCTCCTCTGCGGAAGGGTCGCTATCGGCGGCTCGCGCCAAAAGCTGGCTTGTCGGGGAGACAAAGACTAGCAGAAACAACAAGATGCGAGGTGGCAGTGTCGGCATGATTTTTTCTCTGGAACGATGCGCCGAATTGAAACAGAAGCTCGCAGCAGCGTCAAGAAATCCAAAAAAGGGGTGCGGGCCCTGTGGCACGCACCCCTCGGGTACTTCTGCGACAGAACGCTGGCTTCAGTGTTGCCGCCGCCGTCGCATCCAGCCCAGCAGCCCCATCAGTCCGCCCAGCAGCCACCATTCCGCGTGTCGTGTGGGCGTGGCCGCGGGGTTAAGGGTACAGCCACCGCCGCCGGTGTCCCCGCCAAAGTCCCTGCGCAGGCCGGATTCGATCAGTCCCTGGGCAAGGGCGCCCAGGCCACTCGGGTCGGCCACGGTGCCGGGTGTCGTATCGGCGTCGTTGGCGCCATTGTCCGCGATAGTATAGCGCAGGCAGACGTGGCCGACATTGGCGCTGCCGGTGGTTGCGCCATCCAGACCCCCCCAGCTGGTGTCCGCCGGCGTCGGGCAGCCGCCATTGGCGGTCAGCGGGGCGGAGGCCAGTTCGTCCGCCGTGGTGTCGAAATCCTGCCATGTGCCACCAACCAGTTTGCGCATGACCAGGCCTTCCGCAATCGGCGTCGTCAGCGGCGGTGCCACGACCTGCACGCTGGTGCCGGTCACGCCCGTTACCACGAAATCGAAGCAGCCACCGATACAGCTCTGGCTGGTGGCGGCA
>DRQL01000128.1 GCA_011371465.1 Gammaproteobacteria bacterium
GATCAGGATGCCCACGGATGTGTCCCCTGCCAGCAGTGACTCCAGGGCAGCGGCGTCACCAAAAGGCACGCGCACCCGGTTTTCAATCAAATGAAAACCGGACTGGTAGAACTCCGAGTCCGTCACTGACAGGGCGCCACGCGTCTTGCCATGAAAAGAATGTGTGGCGTAAGCGATTTTGGCGCGCTCCCGCCCCTGCACCTGCTCCGCAAGCTTGAGCGCCGCTTCCACTGCTTCAGACCCGCTTGACCCCAGGAACACCATGTCCAGGTCTTCCGGCGCGACCGATGCCAGGTTGCGGGACAGGGCAGCCGCATACTGGGACATGAAAGCAATGGCGATCTCGTGGCGCAGCTCCTTCTGGAACTGTTTCCGGACAGCCAGGATGCGCGGGTGGTTATGCCCGCACGCCAGCGATCCGAATCCCCCGAAAAAATCCAGGATCCTGCGGCCGTTTCTGTCGGTGTAGTACATCCCCTCGGCGGAATCGACCAGCACCTCATGAAAACCCAGCAGCTTCAGGAAATGGTACTGACCCGGATTCATATGCCGGTTAAAGGCCTCCGCAGTCTCCGCCACACTCATCTGCATGGCATCTGCGACGGTTAACAGGGATGGTTTGCGGATCTCGGTACCGTTATTCATGTAGCCTGGTCTCTGTCTGCTTCAATACAGTTCAGTGTGGCAGTCTTATCTGTAGACGTCGTGCAAGATCGGAGTTCATGCGCACCTCCGGGTCAATCTCCTCCAGCACCCGCACGAACTTCTTCAGCCCCGGATACATCTGCTGAAAGGCCCCGGCGGAAAGCCAGGCGTCTTTTGCGAGATAGGTTCTTCCACCGTACTCCAGGGTAATCCGTACCAGCCGCCCGAGAAGCACCTCAATACCCGGCTTGTTCGGAAAATCCAGCGCCAGAGTGTAACCACGCATCGGGAACGACAGGTATCCCCGGCCCGAACCACCCAGCGTCTTGAGCGTGGTCAGGAACGAACTCGCGCGTGAACGGGAGATCTCTTCCAGCAGCCTCGGCAACCCGGCAGCGCCGGTGCCTTCGGGCAACACGCACTGGAACTGGAAAAACCCGCGCTTCCCGTAGATCCGGTTCCAGTCGAGCAGGGCGTCCAGGGGATACAGGAAGCGCTCAAACTGCACCCGGCGCTCGCGCCCGCCCCGCGGCACCCGGCGGTAATACAGCTGATTGAACGCACGGACGGTCCACGAGTTCAATACAAAGCCCGGGAAGTCCACCGGTACTCGCGCGCGTCTGGAAGTCGCAGACGGCAGCGATTCGTGCGCGGGATCAGCGGACTCGAGTATACCACGCCCGAGCCGGCTGCCCCGCGCCAGGGTATCGATCCAGCCGACGGTATAGGTTCTGCCCGAACGTACTTCTTCCAGCCTGGAGAGAAACGCATCGAGGTCGGGCACCCGCTCCTCCCGCAGGACCACCGCGTTGGATGGCACTTTCTGCATCCTGAAACACACGGCCACGATCACCCCGGTAAGACCGATCCCCCCGATGGTAGCGGCAAACAGGTCCGGGTGTTCGTCCGGCGATACGCGAACCGGCTTTCCGTCGGGCAGCACGAGATCCATCCATAACACATGATCACCGAAACTGCCGGCATGATCATGGTTCTTGCCATGCACATCATTGGCGACCGCACCGCCAACGGAAACATACCCGGTACCAGGGTTGACAGGCGCCATATAGCCGTCCGGCAGGAACCGGTGCAACAGATCGTTAAAGGTGACGCCGGGACCGCAGACCAGCTCGCCGCTGCCCGGGTCAAAGGAATATATCCGCTTCAGCGCGGCGCTGAGCAGGGTACGGCCGCCATTGTTCAACGCCACATCGCCGTAACTGCGCCCGCCCGCATACACAATCAGCCCGTGATCGTCTGCGGCAGCAATCGCCTCGCCCACCCCGGTTCTGCCCGGCGGGGTACACGCGGACACACGGGCGTACGTGGTACGGCCCCATCCACAGAGTGACATGGGCTCCCAGTTCACTTCCCCGCCGGCACCCTGGACACATCCTGCGCCCTGACCGGTTTGCGTGCCAGCCGCAAGGCGAAAGGCAGGGCTGCGAAACCGAGACCGACCGCAAACCACAGCGTGGTCAGGCGTATCACGGCGGTTGCCGCCAGGCCGACATCCAGACTCGTACCGAGCGCAAGTAGCAGGGCCATCATCGTTGCCTCGACCCCGCCCAGTCCTCCCGGTAACATGGACAGCGCTCCTGCCACCATCGAAAAAGCAAAAATGAAAACAGCATGCAGGAACCCGACCGGCGCACCCAGTTCACCGAGCAGCCAGTAGAAGGCCAGACACTCGGCCACCCAGCCGCACACGGACAGCAGCAGGGTCCCGCCGAAAACACGCCACGTAAACAGTCGCGCGGTCGTTCTCAGCACGCGCCGCGCCTTTACAAAAAGGCGCGCCCTTTTACGCCCGGTTAAAGCGTAAACCTGCCCCAGTACGGCCATCAGGAAACGGGGCTTCATGAACAGGGTCGTCAGGGCCAGGAAAACCGCAACCGTCAGGAAAATGCTCCAGTAGTAACCTGAAAATACCGAGAGACCAACCAGGCAGAGCAACACCATCGCATTCATGTCGCTCAACCGGTCTCCCAGCAAGAGCGGCGTCACCCGGTCGTACCCGTAGCCATGACAACGTTCGATCAGCCACAGGCGCAGGGTCTCCCCGATCTTCCCCGGCGTCGTGGTCATGGAAAAGCCGGCGACGTAGTACAGCGCCGAGCGGGCAAGCGGGATGCGAATATCGATGTGTCGCGAAAAGATATGCCAGCGTAACAACCTGGCCGTGTAGTTAAGCAGGGAAAGGAGAAGCAGCCCGCCAATCATGCCGGCATCGAGCTTGCTGATATGTTGAAGAACGTTATCCCCGCCGGCCAGGAACGATGCCAGCAGAACGAGTACCACGAAGAGTACGACGGACATGACAACCGTATATTCGGCGCGGCGCAGCCGACGGACAGAAAGTAGTGCCACGGATTCCCCTCTTCAGGCAGGCTAGAGAATAAGAGTCCTGCCCCGAAAAGTCCACCGGTGTACCGCCCCCGGATATCGGGTAAAAATACCGATGGTCTGCGGATACAGGTAATCCGGCCGTTATATTTGCTATGGTATCGATTACCGGGAGAATGACGCCGGCGGCATCTCCCTGAACAGGAGCCCTGCATGGGTGAAACGAGCACAAGCCATTCATTTTCGGCCCGGCTGGGCGGCCTCGTCAGCCTGATGCGCCCGAAACAGTGGATAAAAAATGTCTTTGTACTGGCGCCGCTGGTGTTCTCCGGCGAGTTCCTGCACGCCACATCGGTCTCCCAGGCCCTGTGGGCTACCCTGCTGTTCTGCATGGCTGCTTCATCCGTCTATATATTCAATGATATACACGATATCGAGCACGACCGGCTGCATCCGGTAAAATCAAAAAAGCGTCCGCTGGCAACCGGGATGGTATCGCTGCGTTCCGCCCTGCTGCTGCTGGCCGGCCTGTACGGCATACTGCTGGCCGGGTGGTTCATGATGCCGGCGGTGGTGACGGTGATCGTCGCCTACCAGCTACTGAACGTGGCCTACACCCTGGTACTGAAACACCAGCCGGTACTGGACATCTTCACCATCGCCATCGGCTTCATGCTGCGGGTCTACGCCGGGGCCATCGCGCTGACGGTGTCGGTATCCAGCTGGATGTTTGTCACCACCCTCTGCCTGGCACTGTATCTCGCGGCGGTAAAACGCAGGCAGGAACTGTTGCAGAGTGGCGCGGACAGCCGAGGCGTACTGAAACGCTATTCAGTGGCACTGGTTGACCGTTACGCGGAAATGTCCGCAACGGGCTCCCTGTTGTTCTACAGCCTGTTTGTCATGTCGGCCAAACAGGAACTGATCACCACCATCCCGCTGGTCCTGTTCGGCCTGTTTCGCTACTGGTACGTAGTGGAGGAACTGGAGGGGGGAGAATCCCCGGCAGACGTCCTGTTTACCGACTGGCAGCTGCTGCTGACCGTCGTTGCCTGGGGCGGCATCTGGCTCTGGACACTGTGGCCGGGCTGAAGCTCAGGCCTGACCCAGCGTCCAGGCCGCGCCGGCCACCAGGGACACTGCCGTTGCCAGCAACACCAGGCTCGCGGGGTGAAGCTGCCTTGCTCTCAGCATATCCGTGATTTCTTCGCGGTACAGAAACCCGAACGCGGTAACCACCATACCCACGATGGCGGTAAACATCACGTTGGAAGCCGCCGTGTAATAGGCGATCAGCCCCGGGTAATGCAGGGGGAAGTACCAGGCGATCACCAGGAAAACACCAAGCAGCCACAACAGCAGGCTCATGGGGCGCCAGTCGAATTTTTCCGCCAGCCAGACCGCGGCAAACAGGGGCAGGAACACGTAGTAATAGCCGTATGCCGAAGTCAGGAAAAACAGGCAGACGGTTCCCACCAGCATGGCCGCTTCGACCGGCCTGACCCGGACCGCGACCGCCCCGGTCAGCAGCAGGATGGCACCGGTATAGGCAAACAGGTAGGTGCGCATGTCTTCAAGGTTGCTGTCCAGGTACTGGTACCAGGGCAGACCGCCCGTGAACACGGCGCCCTGAACGTAGGTGCGCAGGTTTGCCTCGGTATAGACAAAAGACAACAGGTGGCGCTTGAAGCCGATGGAATTCAGCGAAAGAATATTGGCGCTCGAATCGATAATCGCCAGGAAGCTGCGCCAGTGCTCCAGACCGTAGACCACCAGGCTCAGCGCCACCAGTGTACCGCCCGCGGCACAGGCGCCGCCAATCAGCTGCAGCAACGCCCGGCGCGAAGCCAGGTCTCGCCAGGCCCATAGCAAGGGCAGACCGGCACCGAAGGCAAAAACAGCCGGAAACACGCGTATGGACGTACTGAAGCCCAGCAGCAGGCCCGCCAGCACAAACCGGCGCGCATACAGGGCACAGATACCCAGCCCCAGGGCCACCAGCCAGATCTGGCGGAAAAAGGCGGCGCCATCCATACCGGGCGGCAGCATGGGCTGCATACCCGCCAGCAGCACGAAACCGGTCGCCGGGATCAGGCCGAACACTCTCCAGATCACCAGCGGCACCAGTCCCAGCGTTAACACGACGTCGATCCATTTGACCGATCTCACCAGGGTCGGTGTCAACGGAATCAGGTTGGATGCAGTGCCTGCCATGACGTTCCAGGTGGGTGGCGGGTTGTTCCCGTAGTCGACAAAAATCCGGTGCCACTTTTCACTGCTGTTGCGCACCTCCAGGAAGACCGCCAGATCCGCCATAAACTGTTCCCAGCGATCTGCTGTAAAGCGGTTGTTACAACGCGTATGAACCTGCCTGCGCAGCTTCCCCAGGTCCTCCTTGGCCCATACCACTTCCAGGTCCCGTATGATTCTTGTGTGCGGTACCTGGTAACCACGTTCACTCAGTTCCTGGAAGCCCAGCCAGGTGCAGCGGTACAGCTCGGTGTTTTTCAGCTCCCGGTAGTACTTTGACCCCATGTAGTAGTGGTAGATTTCTCCGTACTCGACCTTGTGCAGTTTTTCGAGCTGGCCGGGGGAAGACAGCGCGCCGAGAAAACTCGCGGCGACAAACAGCGCGCTGAGCAAAGCCACCCTGACCGGCCAGGAATGTTCCGGCAGGCGGTGGCGCCAGGCCCACAAAAGGGCGCCGATGCCCAGCGTGAACACCAGCGGCGTAATAAACAGGTAGAAAATATTCACCATGCCAAGCGTATGTAGATTCATAATCAGGATTACCTGTAGTCGATAGCGACACCCTGCCGGTTCTGTACCCGGCCGGCTGGAGTCACTTCATCAGTATATGGCTGGTCAAAAATATCAGTGCCGCCAAGATCGAGCAGGATACCGACAGGCCACTCCTCCTCGGGGAAACCGGGGTCGGGCCGCGCCGCATATCCCTGCGCATGGATTTTTGCCTGGTACCGGTCATCTCCACCGGAGTCGACCAGGATACCCACGCCGTAGGAGGCAAGCCCCGCACCCTGTGACTGCCTGAAAGCCTGGTAAACGTCGTCACCCGCCCCTTCGTACAGCACCCCAGCCCCCCTGTCCTTGCCCACACCCTGAACGTGTTCGTAACCGGTGTACTGATCGTTGCCGTTCTGATCGCTTAACAGGCCGGCCGCCAGGTGCAATCCTTCACCCTGCGCATGCTCGAAAGCCTCATAGTGATCATCGCCGTCAGCGTCCACCAGCAGCCCGAGGCCAAACCAGTACGCTGCACCCTGCCCGAAAATATCCGCCTTGTAGCGGTCATTACCTCCACGGTCCAGCAACAGCCCGACACCCCCGGAAATTTTCGGCCGTATACCGAACCCGAAACCCTGGCACAGGCTCAGGTAGTGCGTCCGGTCATGGCGGTTGATGCGCCTCTTCACCAGGTCCGGGATCCCGGATC
>DRQL01000129.1 GCA_011371465.1 Gammaproteobacteria bacterium
ACATGGACTGGTAGGTTTTGGTATGTTCGCTGTCCATCAGTCCTTCACCGAGACCGGCGTCGCGCATGCTTTTCAGCATCATCTGGATAAACAGGGCTTCAAACTGCCCGGCAACCTCGCGCAGCGTCTCTTCGCTGTTGTCGTTTGCGCGACTGCGCAGCTCGGCGAGTCCCTTGAAGTCGGTGTAGACGTCGGTCTGCAGGACAGGGGAAGTCATGATGCTAGATCACCATCAGTTCGGCGCGCAGGGCACCGGCCTGTTTCAGCGCCTGGAGTATTGCCACGATATCGGCCGGCGTAGCCCCCACCCGGTTTACCCCGTCGACAATATCCTGCAGAGTGACATTCGACTTCAGCAGGAAGGTATGGTTGCCCTTCAGGCCAATATCCAGGTCACTCTGGTCAGTGACCGCGGTGCGGCCACGCCGCGCAAAGGCACCCGGCTGGCTGACCTGCTGGTTTTCGGTAATGGTCACTACCAGCGTTCCGTGCGACACGGCGGCCGGCAGTATCTTCACGTTTGCCCCGATCACCACCGTACCGGTTCTCGAATTGATCACGACCCTGGCTGCGGCTTCGCCCGGTTCAACCGATATATTTTCCACCAGCGAGGCAAAGGCAACCCGCTGGGAAGGATTTCTCGGTGCACTGACACGGATCGAAACCGAGTCGACCGGCTGCGCAATACCCGGGCCCACGGTTTCATTGATGGCCACGGCCAGCCGGTTCGCGGTGGTGAAATCCGAACGGTTCAGGTCAAAGGTTATGAAATCGCCTTCCATAAACGGGTTACTCACCAGCCGTTCAACGGTCGCCCCGTTGGGAATGGTGCCCACACTCGGAACATTCACGGTAATACTGGACCCGTCGGCACCTTCGGCATTGAGACCACTGACCAGCAGGTCGCCCTGGGCCATGGCGTACACGCGCCCATCGGCACCCTTCAACGGTGCCATGAGTAACGCACCACCGCGCAGGCTCTTGGCGTTGCCGATCGAAGATACCGTGACATCGATGGTCTGGCCGATCTTGGCAAAGGCCGGCAATCTGGCATGTATGGAAACCGCCGCCACGTTTTTGAGCTGCGGCGTCACTCCGGGTGGCAGCGTGATACCGAACTGCTTCAGCATGTTCTGCAAACTCTGTACGGTAAAGGGTGTCTGGCTGGTCTGGTCACCGCTGCCGTCCAGGCCGACCACCAGTCCATACCCGACCAGCTGGTTCTCCCGCACCCCGGCCAGGTGCGCCAGGTCTTTTATGCGTTCGGCCCAGGCCGCGTTGGCCAGCACAAGCAACGACAGAAACAGAAACAGTGTGCGCATCATTCGACTGTGCTCCATGCGGCTAGAAAGGCCATACCGGGTGATTGAAGAAGCGCGCCAGCCAGCCCATTTCGTTGGACTCGGCCAGAATGCCCTTGCCGCTGTAGGTAATGCGTGCGTCGCCGATCTGGGTCGACAGGATCCGGTTATTGGTGCCCACATCCTGGGGCCGCACGATACCGGAGATCTGGATAAATTCCTCTCCCTGATTCAGGGTCAGCCACTTCTCGCCACGCACTACCAGGTTGCCATTGGGCAGCACATCAGCAATGGTGACCGTGATCTCGCCGGTCAGGCTGTTACTCTGGCTGGAATCCGCTTCACCCTCGAAGGTGCGGTCCGCTTTCAGGTTCTGTTGCAGGTTGTTGTTGCGGTTGCTGTCCAGCGGGATCAGCCCCGGCAGGTTGAACTGCGGCGACGCGCCGAAGAACGTCGGGTTGGCAACCGTCGTATCCTGGCTCTTGTCAGCCTTTGTCTTGGCGGATTTGGACGCCGATGTCCGTTCCTGCAATACCACCGTGAGTACATCACCGATGCGACGCGCCTTGACGTCTTCGAACAGGCGCACATCCCGGGAAGCCTGGTAGATCGACCCGCCAACCGGCTCGATGCTGGTATAGGCACGGGGCATGGTTGGTCGGTAGTTATCGCGTGGCGGCGGCTGCACGCTGGCACAGCCGCTGAACAACAGTGTCAGCAACCCCGCCATCAGCAATTCTCGTCCGCTATTGAGGTGTGGCTTTGTCATGTACTGGTTATCCCTGTATCAACTAGAGATTCTGGGTCACGAACTGCAACATGCGGTCGGTGGTCTGGATGGCCTTGGAATTCATTTCGTAGGCACGCTGGGTCTCGATCATGTTGACCAGCTCTTCCACCACGTTCACATTGGATGTTTCCAGTGCCCCCTGTATAACCGTCCCCAGGCCGTTCAGGCCGGGTGTCCCGGTGGACGGCGAACCGCTCGAGGCCGTTTCCAGGTACAGGTTCTCGCCCACGGCCTGCAGGCCGGTCGGGTTAATGAAATCCGCCAGCTGGACACTGCCCACCTGGGTCGGCGTAGTACTGCCCGGAATCAGCGCGGACACGACGCCATCGGAACCGATGGTAACGGTGGTCGCGTTGCTGGGCAGGGTAATCGCCGGTTGTATGACATAACCGCTGGAGGTGACCAGCTGGCCGGTCTCGTCCATTTTCATTGCGCCGTCGCGGCTGTAGGCAAGGTTACCGTCCGGCAACAGCACCTGCAGGAAACCCCTGCCCTGGATGGCGACATCCAGGCTGTTACCGGTCTGCACGATATTGCCCAGCGTCTGTATCTTTTCGGTCGCCACGGTGCGTACCCCGGTACCCAGTTGCAGGCCGGTCGGCAGGCGATTGCTCTGCGATGACAGTGCGCCGGGCTGGCGCACGTTCTGGTATAACAGATCCTCGAACACGGCCCGATCACGCTTGAAACCGTTGGTGTTGACGTTGGCGAGGTTGTTGGAAATCACCCCCATGCGCATTTGCTGTGCTTCGAGACCGGTTTTCGCTACCCACAGTGCCTTGTTCATATCGTTACCTCGTTATCCACTTCAGTCACTAGCCCATGTTCATGATCTGGGTAGTGCGCTCGTCCATTTCCTTGGCGGTACTCATGATCTTTACCGAAACGTCGAACATGCGCGCCAGGCCGATCATATTGACCATGGCCTCCACACCGTTCACGTTACTGCCTTCCAGCG
>DRQL01000130.1 GCA_011371465.1 Gammaproteobacteria bacterium
AATGATCCGCTGACCTTCAGCATCGTGAACAACGGCAGCCTGGGAACCGCGGTCATCACCAATACCGCAACCGGGACCTATACCTATACCCCCAACCCGGGCGTCAGCGGCGCCGATACGTTCACCTTCAAGGCCAATGACGGCAGCGACGATTCCAACATCGCAACGGTATCGGTACAGGTGACCAACAGCCCGCCGGTCGCCCAGGACGGGAGCCTGACGGTCAACCAGGATACCGCCGGCAACGGCACCCTGGTCGCCACCGATGCGGACAACGACCCGCTGACCTTCAGCATCGTCACCAACGGTGGCCGGGGTACCGCGGTGATTACCAATGCCACAACCGGGGCCTATACTTATACTCCCAACCCGGGAGAGAACGGCTCTGACTCATTCACATTCAAGGCCAACGACGGCACCGTCGATTCCGCCACGGCATCGATCGCGGTCACCATCAACGCCGCGCCCGTTGCCGGCGCCGGTTGCAGCACCACGCCGCAGGAACAGGTCCTGACCGGCCAGCTGATGGCCAGCGACAGTGACAGCAACCTGCTGATGTTCAACCTGAACGCGGACGGCTCGGGCGGCGCGGGTCCGATTACCACCGCGAACGGCGCGCAGGTGGCGCTGACTGACCAGACCACCGGTGCCTTTACCTACACGCCGGCCACGACCGGTGGACGCGGTTCCGACAGCTTCTCCTACCAGGTCAGCGATCCCGAAGGGAACAGCGACAGCGCGACAGAAACCGTCATCGTCGACATCAAGATCATGCCGTTCGGCGACTCCATCACGTCCGGCCTGACGGATGGCAACAATGCCCTGCCCCCCAGCAACCTGCGCGTCGGCTACCGCAAGCCGTTGTTCGATACCCTGACCGGCAACGGCTTCACGTTTGATTTTGTCGGTTCGAGGGTGCTCGGCCAGGACGTTACACCGATGGACCCGGATACCGAGAGTTACGGCGGCTGGACCGCCAGTGAACTGGCTTTCGGACAGACCCCCACGGTTGGTGATGACGGTATTTTTGCCTGGCTGACCAACGCCCCTGCGGATATCGTGCTGCTGCACGCCGGCACCAACGGGCTGTCCAGCGATACCAGCGGCAATGGCATCACGGCGATCCTTGACGAGATCGATATGTGGGAAAGCAGCCCGGGCGGCAACCCGGTCAAGGTGGTGCTGGCCAAGATCATTGACCAGAACCCGACCAACCCGGACGTGGTAACCCTCAATAACAGCATTCAGACCATCGTGAACAACCGGCCGGCCGATGACATTGTGATCGTTGACCAGTTCAGTACCCTGAGCTACCCGGCTGACCTGAGTGATAACCTGCACCCGAATAATACCGGTTACAGCAAAATGGCCACCACCTGGTTCAACGAACTGCAGAACGACGTCGCCAAATGTCCCTGACGGGTCGGGGTCAGGCGATAATTTCCTTCACATCGATGTAGGAACGCCGGCCTTCGGCGCGAAGGGCCGGGCGGGCTTTCGCGGTCAGGGGACCGCTCCTACCGGTCCACCGGAAAGCGTGCGTTCTGTTCTTCCCGCAGACGGTCGCTGATTCGCCCTTCCGGCAACTCGACATCGTCGTAGCTCAAAACCTCGTCCCGGGCCACATCACGTTTCAGGCGGCAGCCTTCCGACAAACCGAGCGGCAGCAGGTTTTCACGGCTGCAGATTTCCGCGTTCTCGGCCAGCCCGTAACTGCTGAACCGTCCGATACCATCCAGTACTTCCCCTTTTTTCAGGTCTTTCTTGGCAGCGGTAAGCACCTCGACGACGGGTGCACCCAGCGGCGCCGTGGTCGCATCCCCGTACAGCACGGCCCGGGCGATGCTCATGGGCGCCTCGAAGTGGCACAGGTGGTACGGGACATAGAACACGTAGAAAGGCCCCTCACCCATCTTGTAGTAGTTCAGGTACCCCTGCTGGATGTTGTCCTCGCTGTAGCCGATGACAAAGACACCACCACCCGGTTGCGCGCCGAGCACATAGTCCACCAGCCCGCCCTCCAGCATGCGTTCCCGGGGAAAGACATTCACTGCATCGGTGACCTGTTCACAGGCAGGACCAAGCATGCCCCGCTTCGCCACCCGGAACCCGGTGGCGTTGGCCACCACGGCCATTTCCATGGAAATCTTTGAACCATCCGCAAAGGAAGTCACCATGTGCGGTTTCTGGCCGTACTTCTCCGCAAAACCCTTCTGGGTTTCCGGTGTGCGGTAGGCATCCTGCAGCCCTTTCATGTTACCGGCCAGCACCGGCCGGCAGCCGATGCCTTCGACATAGCGGAACAGGTTCATGATGACGCCCGGCTGGTCACCGTCGGCGTTGGTGATCACGACGCCTGCCTGGTCGGCACGGGTTTTCAGGATCGGTCCCAGGGTCGCATCGAGTTCTGCGTTCATCAGCATCACGTGCTTGCCGTGTTCGATCGCCGTCAACACCAGCCCGGCGCCGAATTCGATTTCCCCGGTCACCTCGATGACGGCATCGATCCCGTCGGCCTGGCAGACCAGTGGCGCATTGTCGGTGACAGCATATTGCCCCTGGTGCACCACGGCCTCCAGTGCTGACTGGCTGTCCACGTGCTGCACGGATGCGATACCGGCTTCGCGATAGGCCCGCTCGGCCCCGGACAGGGTGCGGTTGGCGATCGCCACCAGTTCCATGCCGGGCGTATAGCGACAGATCTGCAGCGCCAGCCCCCGGCCCATGTAACCGGCGCCGATCATGGCCACACGAATCGGCCGCCCCTCGTCCTGTCGCTGCTGCAACACCCGGTCCAGGATGATCATGCCGGCTGTTCCTGCAGCAGGGGCCAGGCCCGGTCCTTGGCCGATATAATCAGTTCCCCGACTTCCGGCCACTCGATCTTCACCGCCGGGTCGTCCCAGCGCACGCCACCCTCGGCGCCGGGGGTATAAAACTCGGATACCTGGTAAAACAGTTCGCTGTCGTCCTGCAGGGTGACATAGCCGTGCGCAAAACCTTCGGGCACATACAGCATACGGTGATTTTCCTCTGTCAGCTCCACACCGGTCCAGTCCAGGTAGCTCGACGACTCCGGGCGCAAATCCACGATCACGTCATAGATGGCGCCCCGGGTGCAGCGCACCAGTTTGACTTCCGCGTGCGGCGGGCGCTGGTAGTGCATGCCTCGCAAGGTGCCTTTTTTATGGTTGTACGCCACATTACACTGCACCAGATCGGTCTTCAGGCCCTGTGCCTGGAATTCACGCGCACACCAGACACGGGCGAAATAACCCCGCTCGTCCTGCATGGATTCGACATCGATGATGTAAGCGCCTGCCAGGCTGGTTTGCGTAAAAATCAATCTGCCGGTCCTGTCTGTTTCTATAGGGTCCCTGGTTATCGTCATCCCGGCGCAGGCCGGGAATACGTCAAAGACTCTCCATTTGCTGATAGGTTCCAATCTGCGCCAGGGTATAGGCCCGCATATCCTCGCCCTGCTCACAGGCCCTGTACCACTCGGTCAGCCACTGCAGTGTGCGGGCCAGATCCAGCTTCGGCGCCCACCCCAGCAGCGCGCGCGCCTTTGAACTGTCGAGCTTGAGATAATTCGCTTCGTGCGGCTGGGGGCGGGAGTCCAGCTCATAGGTGGCACCTTCGCCCCAGGCTTCGATCATTCTTTCCACGATCCATTGCACGGGTCTTGCGCCCTGCTCCGCGGGCCCGAAGTTCCACCCGCCGACATATTCCTGCCCCTCTTCCCAGAGGTGCTCGACCAGGGTCAGGTAGCCGTTCAGCGGCTCCAGTACGTGCTGCCACGGCCGGATTGCCCCGGGACTGCGGATGATGACCGTGGAGGATTGCGCGAAGGCACGCACGATATCCGGGATCAGTCGATCACTGGCCCAGTCACCGCCACCAATGACATTGCCCGCCCGGGCACTGGCCACCGCGCACGAACTGTCCTCGTTCGAAAAGTAGGATTTCCGGTACGCCTCGGTGACCAGCTCTGCGCAACCCTTGCTGCTGGAATAGGGATCGTGACCACCCATGGGCTCGTTTTCCCGGTAGGGCCACAACCACTCCTTGTTGTCATAGCATTTATCACTGGTAATGTTCAGCACCACGCGCACACTGTCGGTATGACGGGCGGCCTCGAGCAGGTTCACCGTACCCATCACGTTGGTGGCATACGTCTCGACCGGGCTGTCGTAGGAATAACGCACCAGTGCCTGCGCAGCCATGTGTATGATGATTTCCGGCCGGCACTCCTGTACGGCCGCGGTCAGCCGCTCCAGGTCGCATACATTTCCTTCCACGGAATGCATGCCTTGCACTACGTCAGCTTTTTCAAACAGGCTGGGCCGGGTGGGTGCCGGCAGCGCATAACCACTGACCTCTGCGCCCATGTGCTGCAGCCACAGGGACAACCAGCTGCCTTTAAAACCGGTGTGCCCGGTCACCAGCACTTTTTTACCATTCCAGAATTCGGGGGTCATCTTCCTGCACTTTCGCTAAATTTACGCCATCCCGGCGATCTGATTTTACTGGATTCCGGCATACGCCGGAATGACAGATTCATCAGGCCCTAGTTTAAAAACAGGCCGCGCACCACCAGGATCACGGAGGTCACCAGTGCTGTGATGGTCAGACCACCCCAGCGCGAACGTTTTTCGGTAATCAGGAGTTCACAGCCATAGAACAATACCACCATCTGCACCACAAACATGATGCCCTCGTTGCCCCAGAGGTTACCCTTGGATGCCACCAGCACCGCCATCAGCAACAGCACCACCAGGTAGTCGGTAGCCGTGGTGTTGAACTCGATCTTCCGCCGGCGCGGCGAGAACTTCACCGCTGTCACAAAGGCGATGGCCGTCAACACGAAAAACCCGGTGTTGACCGGTTCCAGGAACTCCATCCATTCCAGCCGGTAACTGATGCCGAGGTACACGACAAAAGCCGCCGTGATATACACCAGGGCCCGGCGCATGACCGAGTGTGGACCGACGCCGAAGAACAGTTCGAGCACCATCAGCACGGAGACCAGCAGGGCCAGCTTGGCAAAGTCACCCGGCACCCGCTCGATGGTGAGCACCGTCAGCAGCAGATAGAGCGGGATCCCGATGGACAGGAAGCGGCGCGGCACCACGACCAGGATCTTGCGCATCATGTCGTGCGCCATGATCTTTTCCTGGCCGCTCCGTCGGCGATTTTCGGCAAAACGCCACCCGGATCTTTCCGCCAGGTTCAGTACGGCGAAGACGCTCGCCGCCAGGCCGAGGTAGACCGCAGCAATCATCTCATTGCTTTCATAACGCAGCAGCACGCCACAGGTGACAAACACCATCTGCAGCGAATAGATGATGATCACGGATTCCTGGTGGATAAAACCGAGATCCAGCAGGCGGTGGTGAATGTGATTGCGGGTAGCCTCGAACAGGTTCATTCGATTGCGCGCCCTTTTGACCGCCACCACCAGGATGTCGGCA
>DRQL01000131.1 GCA_011371465.1 Gammaproteobacteria bacterium
ACCAGGAAGGCTTTCAGGTTGGCGTAGATCGCCGACGGCCGCTTGTACCAGAACCCGATCAACAGGTAGGACACCAGCCCCACCGCTTCCCAGCCGAAAAACAGCTGCAGGAAATTATTGGACATGACCAGCATCAGCATCGAGAAGGTAAACAGCGCGATGTAACTGAAAAAGCGCTGGTAGCCGGGATCGTCACTCATGTAACCGATGGTGTAGATGTGCACCATCAGGGAGACGAAGGTCACCACCAGCAGCATCAGAGTGGTCAGCCGGTCGACCAGGAAACCCACCTGCATGTGGATGCCGTCGGATACCATCCAGGTATAGACCGGGCCGTTGAACGGCTCGTTACCGTCGATCACCATGTACTTGAAAACGACGACCGAAAGCACGAACGACGTGGCCACACCCAGGATGGTCACCCAGTGCGCGCCGCTGCGGCCGATCACCTTGCCGAACAGGCCGGCCAGCAGGGCGCCGGCCAGGGGAGCAAGAACGATGGTGAGGTAGACATTCTCCACGGCGCTTATCCTTTCATGCTGTCCAGGTCATCGACATTGATGGTGTGGCGATTGCGGAACAGCACCACCAGGATCGCCAGACCGATGGCGGCTTCCGCCGCGGCCACGGTAAGGATGAAGAACACGAACACCTGGCCGGAGATATCCGCCATGAAATGCGAGAAGGCGATAAAGTTGGTATTCACCGCCAGCAGCATCAGCTCGATACACATCAGCAGGATGATGACATTCTTGCGGTTGATAAAGATACCGGCCACGCTCAGTCCGAACAACACCGCACCCAGTATCAGATAGTCAGCAAGTACCATAGCCATTTACGGAAGTGACCGGATCAGTCCTTCGTTTCCGCCTCCATTTTGATGACGCGCACGCGGTCGCTGCTGCGCACCTTGACCTGCTCGGCAGGATCCTGGGTTTTGGTACCCTTGCGCTTGCGCATAGTCAGCACAATGGCGGCAATAATCGCCACTACCAGGATCACCGAGGCGATTTCGAAGGGATACACGTAGTCGGTGTACAGCACGCTGCCCAGCTCGCGGGTATTGCTGTAGTCCGCCGCTCGCGGCACCGGTGTCGGCATCTGCCCGGCGCTGAAATACTTGCTGTGCACCACCAGGTACATCTCGAACAGCATCAGGCCGGCCACGGACAGGCCCACCGGCAGGTATTTTATGAACCCTTCACGGATGGGCGAGGTATTGATATCCAGCATCATCACCACGAACAGGAACAGCACCATGACTGCGCCCACGTACACCAGCACCAGCGTAATGGCGAGGAACTCGGCCTCCAGCAGCAACCACAGGGCGGCACTGGTGAAAAACGCCAGCACCAGGTGCAGGGCCGCGTGTACCGGGTTACGCACGGTGATGACGCGCGTGGCGGCATACACCAGGATGGCGGCAAACAGGTAAAAGACTATTTTTTCGAAAGCGATCATGGCTTACCTGAATATCGCATCGGCAGCGCGGTCCGCTGCTATCTGCTCTTCGTATTTGTCACCCATGGCCAGCAACTTATCCTTGGTCATGATGTTCTCGCCGCGGTTTTCAAAGTGATACTCGTACACGCGTGTTTCCACGATGGAATCCACCGGACAGGATTCCTCGCAGAAACCGCAGAAAATGCATTTGAACAGGTCGATGTCGTAGCGCGTGGTGCGGCGCGTGCCGTCCTCGCGCGGCGCGGCTTCAATGGTAATGGCCAGCGCCGGACAGACCGCCTCGCACAGTTTGCAGGCAATACAGCGTTCCTCGCCGTTGGGATAGCGGCGCAGCGCGTGCAGGCCACGGAAACGATGCGACTGCGGTGTCTTCTCTTCCGGGTATTGCACGGTGATCTTTTTCGAGAACAGGTGCTTGCCGGTCAGGCGCATGCCTTTCAGCAGTTCCCACAGGAACAGGCTTTTTAGCTGGTGCTTGATGGCAGGAATCATCGCATACGCCTCAGTCGAACCATGGCCCCAGGCCGCCCACCACCGCGGCGCCTTCCAGCACCAGCCAGAAAATGGTGATGGGGATAAACACTTTCCACCCCAGCCGCATGATCTGGTCATAGCGGTAGCGCGGGAAAGTGGCACGAAACCAGAGATAGCAGAACAGGAACAGCGAAGTCTTCGCCAGCAACCAGAACAGGCCCGGCACCCAGTTGAACATCGGCTCCAGCACCGGGATACCCTGGAAGGGAGACAACCAGCCGCCCATGAACATCAGCGCGGCCAGGGTCGCAATCAGGATCATGTTGGCGTATTCAGCGAGGAAGAACACCGCAAACGCCATGCCCGAGTATTCGACGTGGAAACCGGCGACGATTTCCGACTCGCCCTCCGCCACGTCGAAGGGTGCCCGGTTGGTCTCGGCGACACCGGACACAAAATAGATCACGAACAGGGGCAACAGGGGCAGCCAGTACCAGTGCAGGAAACTGCCTTCCTGAGCCCGCACGATGTCACCGAGGTTGATGCTGCCCGCCGCCATCAGTACACCGACCAGCGCAAAACCCATGGCAATCTCGTAGGAAACGATCTGCGCCGCGCTGCGCATG
>DRQL01000132.1 GCA_011371465.1 Gammaproteobacteria bacterium
CAAATCCGGCCCCTTCATGGGCAGCGAGTTTGCCTACGAGGACCTGTCTTCACAGGAAGTCGAAAAATACACCTACCGCTACCTGCGCGACGAACCCTGTGGCGAACTGCAGTGTTTCGTCATCGAACGCATCCCGGTCGACCCGTACTCCGGCTACAAGCGCCAGATCGTGTGGCTGGACCAGCAGGAGTACCGGCCACAGAAAATAGTCTTTCATGATCGCAAGGACGCGCTGCTGAAAACCCTCACCTACAGCGACTACCACCAGTACCTGGGCAAATACTGGCGGGCGCATGAAATGTTCATGGAAAACCACCAGACCGGGAAAAGCACGCGCCTGATCTGGGAGAAATACCGTTTCCAGACCGGCTTGACGGAACGGGATTTCGACCGTAACAGCCTGAAAAGAGCCAAGTAATCGGGCCGCGGGGAGCGCGATGCACCACCCCCGGTAAATATTCCCGAAAACCCGAAAAAACCGGATAAATCAGAAACTTCAGACGTTCGCCAGCGCGCCGATACGGTAATCAGACCGGGTTCGAAAACCGGCTCGCGCGACCATGATGGCATTGGGGTGGACAAAATGAAGATTCGTAACTTGCGGGGATATTCCCTGGCGTGTGCAGGCACGCGGATTCCGGTTTTATTACTTCTCCTGTGTTGCATTCAGGCACCGGCTTTTGCCATGGAAACCTGGCGGGAACTGCTGGAAGAACAGCTGGCAGAAGCCCGGGATGGTGATACCGAAGCCCAGTACGGTGTTGGCATCAAGTACCTGAACGGGCAGGGCGTCAAACAGGACCGCGCGGAAGCCAGGCGCTGGCTGAAACTGGCCGCCGATGCCGGGCACGAAGCCGCAAAGGATAAACTGAAACGCCTGCAGAATCAGCAGGCGTCATTTGAAACCATGCTCGCCAAAGCAAAGGCCGGCGATACCGACGCACAGTGCCAGGTGGGTCTCATGTACCTGAAGGGCAAGGGCGTCGACCAGGATGGGGACCAGGCACGCAACTGGATCGGCAAGGCCGCCAGACAGGGTAACGACAAGGCGATTACCCGGTTGGGCATCCTGTACTACAAGGGTGAAGGCGGACCACCGGATTACAGCCGCGCGTTCGAACTGTTCAACAGTGTCCGTCAGGACAGCGTGCTCGCCCAGTACTACCTCGGCGAAATGTACGCGCAGGGCAAGGGCGTGGAGCGCAACCATACCACGGCCATCGAGTGGTACCGGAAAGCCGCTGACGGCGGCTTCAAACGCGCCGGCGGCAAAATCATCAACATGGAAGAAGAGATCCGGATGGCGGAACGCCGCAAGCTCAATATGGCACGCAAAAAACAATCCATTGAAGCGGCCGAAGCGCGCCTGGCAGCCGAGCAACAGCAGGTAGAAGCGGCCCGCGCGGCCGATGCAAGGAAAAAGGCCGCCATACACCGTGAAAAAGCTATCACCAGGAAGGTGACGGTAAAAAAACGCACGCAGGCTGATCCACTGGAAAAACTGGCCAGCAAGCAGTGGGGGCGTAAACGGAAACAGGTGGAATACCTGCCCTCGAAAGTCACGGACTGTGAAATGGAAGCCCGCAAACTGGTGTGTTTCAGCGGTCTCCTGACGCGTACCAGTGGCACGAATACGGTGCACTACCGGGTCAAATCAGAGGTTACCTCAACGGATGGTGTCTTCTATATCACCTACCGTAACCTGGTGGTAGACGTGGTCAGCATTGAATATGACGAAGACGAAGAGGAAGTGATCGGCTACGGTGATGAAACCGACCAGGGTTTCCACATAAAGACCGGGTGGACGCAGGACCACAAGGTTGAATGCCGGCCAAACCAGGGTGGTAAACTGGACTGTATCAAGGACCAGACGCATAAAATGGTGATTGCCGGGCAATAGACCGCGGGGGCTGGCGGGCCATGCGGAAAATCCCTTCCCGCCGGTTACAGGGCAATTGTCCCTGCCTTTTATGTTCTCCTAGCGGATTTCCTCGATGGAAAGATTCTTTTCCATCACAATCGGCCGGATCAGCGCGTACCCCTGCAACTGCCAGTGGGCAAGTTCGGTGATGGCCGAAGGCGCGACCTTGATAAAGTCCTGGAAATCTTCCGCCCGGTAACCGTAGTCCTCCGCCGCCAGTCCACACACGCGAAACTCGACACCGAGTTCCGCGTAGTAGCGCATCCTCTCCACCGCGTCCCGGTATTTTTCATAGTTATGGCGTGCCACGGTCACGATCTCCGTGCCGTGTATGATGACTTTCAGGTCCAGGAATTCCGGCGCCATATCGTAGGGCGAATCCATAAGGGGATTGATCAGCGAACGTATCCAGTACAGCGCGGAATTGATTTTCTGTGGATCGTCGAGATAGAAATCAAATACGACCTTCTGCTCTGTGTACGGGGTCTGCACGAAGCCGGCGCCCTTGTCGGCATGCACCAGCGGCACAAGTAACAGTATCAGGAGCGGCAGTATTCTCATGTGCACAGGTACCGGTACAGGCAGGTACTCCGAGTATAGACGAGAATTGCACCCGCAACGCCGATACCACCCGGACTCTGTGTCTACAGGAAGCGGCTGGCGAGTTTCTGTCGTTCCTCGTAAGCCTCACGGGCAATACGGATATCGTCCAGGAACCAGGGCAGTTCCTGCAGCGTGAGTGCCTGCGGCCCGTCCACCAGCGCCTTTGCCGGCTCCGGGTGGAAGTCGGCGAGTATCATGTTGGCGCCGGCGATGACACCCTGTGCCGTAACGTGCATGACATCCAGCAACCCGTCCGGCGCGCGATCACGCGAACCCACTGAATGCGACGGGTCGATACAGACCGGCATGCGCGTGAGGCGCTTGACCACCGGCACGTGCGCAAAGTCCACGAAGTTGCGGTGCGGGTCGCCCATGTTGGTTTTCATGCCGCGCAGGCCGAACACCACGTTCCGGTTGCCCTCGCTGGCCAGGTATTCCGCGGCATTGAGCGATTCCTCCAGGGTGATGCCAAATCCGCGTTTCAGCAACACCGGGAAATCGCGCTGACGTCCGACGTACTTGAGCAGCTCGAAGTTCTGGGTGTTACGGGTACCGATCTGCAGCATGACCCCGGTCGGGTTACCGGTCTGCTCGAGTGCGGCGCGGATCTCCTCAACGTGCTGTTCGTGGGTAATCTCCATGGCGATGACCCGGATGCCGTACTTGCCCGCCAGCTCGAATACATACGGCAGGCACTCCTTGCCATGACCCTGGAAGGCGTAGGGGTTGGTGCGCGGCTTGTAGGCGCCCATGCGCGTACATACCTGGCCGTGTTCCTGCAGGGCGCGCATCATAGTTTCGACATGTGCGGGGGTGCTGACCGCGCACAGGCCGGCGAACAGGTTCAGGTTGTCCTGGCCGAAACGCACCCCGTTATACTCGAAATGCGTGGCACGCTGATCGTCCCGGTGGCGTCCCAGCACCCGGTATTCTTCCGAAATGCGTACCACGCGCTCTACCGCCGGCAGGTTTTCGATCTCGTCCACCGGCAGTGAAGCGGTATCACCGATCAGGTAGACCTCGGTAAGCAACTGCTGCTCACCGGTTTCCTGGTGAATGCGGTGGCGGATATTCGGCAGACGGCTGAGAAATTCCTCCAGTTGGCGAAACTCGGCGCTGCCGGTTTTGGTGTCTGGTGCCAGAATCAGAATCATGGGGTATCCCGGAAACGAAGTGTCAGTTCATCATAGGCATCAAGCCGGCGATCCCGCAAGTAGGGCCAGCCGCGCCGTACCGCTTCGCTGCGCTGCATGTCGACGGGGGTGACCAGCAAGCCGGTACGGTCGGTATCGGCACTCGCCAGTATTTCACCCTGCGGGCCCGCCACGAAGCTGCTGCCCCAGAAACGGATGCCCGCCGTCCGCCCGCTGTCGTCTGCCTCGAAACCGGTGCGGTTGCAGACCAGGACCGGCAGGCCGTTGGCAATGGCGTGCGCGCGCTGCACGGTGCGCCAGGCGTCCAGCTGGCGCTGTTGCTCCGCTTCCGGATCTGCGGGATCCCAGCCGATCGCGGTGGGGTACAGCAGCAGCTCGGCACCTGCCAGCGCCATCAGTCGCGCGGCTTCCGGAAACCACTGGTCCCAGCAGACCAGGACGCCGAGTTTGCCGATGCTGGTCTGAACCGGCCGAAAGCCGAGATCACCGGGCGTGAAATAGAATTTTTCGTAATAGCCCGGGTCATCCGGGATGTGCATCTTGCGGTAGCGACC
>DRQL01000133.1 GCA_011371465.1 Gammaproteobacteria bacterium
ACCTGGGTGCTGGGCGACCTGGAAACCATGCAGTTTGAGTTACATGAAGTGGTGGTGGGTGATGCGCAGGCGGGGGAACTGGCGAGTTAGTCGGGTAGTTTGTCGGATTACGCTGCGCTAATCCGACCTACCATTACAGGTCTTGGTGAGTGTATTGTCAGGTCAGGTCTGAACCAGATACTGTCGGCCAGCTGTTCCCTTTGAGATCGAGCGGGTTATTGTCGGATTACGCTTCGCTAATCCGACCTACGGGGGTTGGTGAGTGTCCGGTCAGCTGTGTACTTCAGGATCGCGTAGGTCGGGTTAGGCGCGCAGCGCCGTAACCCGACGTCATGCCTGTCGGATTACGCTAACGCTAATCCGACCTACGTTGGAAATCGGGTGCGGGGTTCATCATCTATCCCGGTGTGTTGTGCTCCACCCAGCGGCTGCCTTTGGCCAGTTGCTCCTTTTTCCAGAAGGGCGCTTTTGCTTTCAGTTCTTCCATCAGCCAGCGGCAGGCTTCGAATGCGGCCTTGCGATGGGCTGACCAGACCGCCACCAGCACGATGGGGTCGCCCGGGGACAGTTCACCGACCCGGTGCACGATGAGGCTGTCCTCCAGGTCCCAGCGCGTGCACGCCGTGGCGCTGATCTTTTCCAGGTACTTTTCGGTCATGCCAGGATAGTGTTCGAGGAACATGCCGGACACCTCGTCCCCCTCGTTGAAGTCCCGCATGCTGCCAACAAACACCGCCGTGGCCCCCGTTTTCGCTGCCCGCCCTGCCTGTTCGCGCTGGTACTCCGCCAGCTGGCTCCACGGCTCGAACGCAGCGTCGGTAACCCGCACACTCACCCGGCACCCCCGGTAACCGGCGGGAAAAAGGCAATTTCGTCCCCTTCCTCCACCGGGCTGTCAAACCCTACGTATTGCATGTTTTTGGCGGCCAGCACATTGTCTGCAAAGGATTCTTCCGGTGTGGCAGCCGACCAGACCTCGGCCACGGTCGCGCCCGCCGGCACCTTGACCTCCAGCGCCGGTGTGCCTGCGCGTTCGCGCAGAGCGGCAAAAAAACGAACCTGGACCCGCATAGAAAACACCTGATTTGCGTCACCAACCCCGGGAACCTATAGTTAGCGCTAACTACAGGTAAAGATTCCAGAAATCCTGCCACTAGCAGTGTACCACGCGCGACCGGAATCCACGCTGTTGACGGAAAATTGCATGAGCAGATTGACACACTTCAACGCGTCAGGCGAGGCCCACATGGTCAACGTCGGCGACAAGGACGTTACCTCGCGGCTGGCAGTCGCCGAAGGCCGCATCTGCATGCAGGCGGACACCCTCGCGCACATCCGGGCCGGTGACCACCGCAAGGGTGATGTACTGGGCGTGGCACGCATTGCCGGGATCATGGCCGCCAAGCGTACCGCCGACCTGGTGCCGCTGTGTCACCCGCTGGCGCTTACCCGTATCGAAGTGGATCTGAATACCGAAACCGAACCACCGGCCGTGCATTGTCGCGCCAGTGTCGAAACCCGTGGCCGGACCGGGGTGGAGATGGAAGCCTTGACCGCGGTACAGATCGCCCTGCTGACTGTCTATGACATGTGCAAGGCGGTAGACCGGGGCATGACCATCGAACAGGTGCGCCTGGTGGAAAAACTGGGCGGCAAATCCGGCCACTGGCAACGCAACCGCGAGCAAGCGCCATGATCCTGCTGGTCGAGGACAACGACGACGATGCCGCCCTGATCCTCCGCATCCTGCGGAGACAGCTTCCGGACACGGAAATCCTGGTGGCCGGCGACGGCAGCGAAGCACTGGAACTGCTCGCCAAACAGGACGACCGGGAACTGCGACTGGTGCTGCTGGATGTACACCTGCCGCGTGTGTCGGGCCTCCAGGTACTGGAGGCGCTGCGCAAATCCCCGCGCACCCGCCGCGTACCGGTAGTCATGCTGAGTGGCTCGAAACATCACGACGACGTACTGCGCAGCTACGAGCTGGGCGCCAACAGTTTCCTGTTAAAAGCCGAACAGGCGGAACAGTTCGAGGCCACCATACAGGAGATCGTCCCCTACTGGCTGCACCTCAATCATACCCTGAGTTCACCGGGGAGCCTGTGCCGGTGAGTACGCCCCTGGATCTGCTGCTGGTCGAGGACAACGACGACGACGCCGAGCTGCTGCTGGTAAAACTGCGCCGCGCCGGTTACGAACCACGTTATACGCGCGTGGACAGCGAAGCCGGGCTGCGCGAAGCCCTGCGTGAACGCAACTGGCAGATCGTGGTATCCGACTACGCCATGCCGGGCTTTACCGGCCTGAAAGCGCTCGGCATCCTGCGCGAGTCCGACCCCACCACGCCCTTTATCCTGGTATCCGGCACCGTCGGCGAGGAAACCGCCGTCGAGGCCATGCGCACCGGCGCCAATGACTACATCATGAAGGACAACCTGACCCGCCTGGTGCCCGCCATCGAGCGGGAACTGCGCGAAGCGCGCGAACGCCTGGATCGCCACCGCGCCGAGGACGCGCTGTACCAGGAGCGGGAACGCGCGCTGATCACCCTGCATTCGATCGGCGACGGCGTCATCACCACCGACGCCGAAGGCCGGGTCGATTACATGAACCCGGTGGCCGAGAAAGTCACCGGCTGGACCTATGGCGAAGCGCAGGGCTACCCGCTCACCGAGGTGCTGCCACTGATCGACGAAGCGACGCGCAGGCCCATGGAAAGCCCGGCTGATATCAGTCTGCGCAGCGGCCGCGTGGTCAACATCTCCGAACAATGCCTGCTGGTCAACCGCAACGGCCAGGAGTTCCATATCGAGGATTCCGCTGCACCGATCTTTGACCGCGACAACCGTATTATCGGTGCGGTGCTGGTATTTCACGACATCACACGCGAACGCCGCATGGCTCACCAGATGACCTGGCAGGCCACCCACGACAGCCTGACCGGGCTGGCCAACCGCAACGAGTTTGCGGACCGGCTCGCCGGCCTGCTGGCCGGCACAGCGGGCAACGGACGGCAACAACACGCCCTGCTGTACCTGGATCTCGACCAGTTCAAGGTGGTCAACGACACCTGCGGTCACGCCGCCGGCGACGAGCTGCTCAAACAGCTGAGCCGGGCCCTGCGCGGCAGCGTCCCCGCCAATGCCGCGCTGGCACGCCTGGGCGGGGACGAATTCGGCGTGCTGCTGGAAAACGTCAGCCTCGAACAGGCCCGGGAGATCGCCGACCGCCTGCTGAAGGTCATTGGTGAATTTACTTTCCAGTGGCAGGAACAACGCTTCGACGTCGGCGTCAGCATCGGCCTGGTTCCGATCCAGCACGACACGCAGAACGCATCCTTCGTACTCAGCGCCGCCGACGTCGCCTGCTACGTGGCAAAGGATGCCGGGCGCAACCGGGTCCACGTCTACGAAGAGAGCGACATCAACCTGGGCGAGCGACACAGTGAAATGCACTGGGTATCGCGCATCAAACTGGCCCTGGAAGAAGACCGCTTTATCCTCTACCGGCAGACCATCACACCGCTGCAGGACGACGACACCACGCCACACTACGAGTTACTGCTGCGCCTGCAGGACGAAGACGGCGCCATCGTCCCGCCCGGCGCCTTCATCCCTGCAGCAGAGCGCTACAACCTGATGAACAGCGTCGACCGCTGGGTCATCGACGCGGCATTCCGCCACCTGAGCACTGCCCGGCAACAGGGTGATGAAGGCATCTATTCCCTGAACCTGTCGGGCAACTCGCTGAACGACGACGCGCTGCCTGAATACATACAGCAGAAAATCAGCGAACATCACATTCATCCCGGGCAGCTGTGTTTCGAGATCACCGAAACCGCAGCGGTATTCAACCTGGACAAAGCCAGCCGCATGATCCATTCGCTGAAGCAACTGGGCTGCCGCTTTTCACTGGACGATTTCGGCAGTGGCCTGAGTTCGTTCAGCTACCTGAAAAACCTGCCGGTCGATTTTCTCAAGATCGACGGGAGTTTCGTCAAGGACATGAACACGGACCCCATGAACCGCGCCATCGTCGAAGCCATCCACCAGGTCGGGCACGCGCTCAGCATCCGCACCATTGCCGAATTTGTCGAAAACCAGGCGATCAGCGACCTGCTCCACGAGATCGGCGTGGACTTCGCGCAGGGCTACCATTACAGCAAACCGCAGCCGCTTGAGACCGGGGAAGCTGTGGTGCCGGTGCACCGCGAGGCCTGACCAGGAACCGCCCGAAACGTGCCCGCTGCTACCGTTCCTTCCCCGTGCATTCGCAACTGTTGCCTGGACGAAAACGATATCTGCATGGGCTGCTTTCGCAGCCTTGATGAAATCATCGCCTGGGGCACGGCCGATGACGAAGCCAGACAAAATATATTGAACCGCGCCGCCTGCCGCAAACCGGCGGCTGCCCGCACCGACTAGAGTGAACACACCGAACATGACCGGCACATCCATCACCACCGAACTGCTCGACTTCATTCGGCGCTCGCCCACCCCCTTCCACGCCACCCTGGAGATCCGCAGGCGGCTGCTCGACGCGGGCTTTGTCGCACTGGACGAATCCGATGGCTGGCAGCTGGAGTCCGGCGGGCGCTACCTGGTGGTGCGCAACGATTCCTCCATTGTGGCCTTCACGCTGGGTAAGGATGCACCTTCGACGACGGGCTTCCGCATGGTCGGCGCGCATACCGACAGCCCCTGCCTGCACGTGAAACCGCAACCCCGGCTCCTCAACCAGGGGTACCTGCAGCTGGGAGTAGAGGTATACGGGGGCGCGCTGCTCAACCCCTGGTTCGACCGTGACCTGTCCATCGCCGGGCGCATCAGCTACCGCACCACCTCACAGCAACTGGGCAATGCCCTGATCGACTTCGAAGAAGCGGTGGCCGTGATTCCCAGCCTCGCCATTCACCTCGACCGGGACGCCAACAAGTCCCGCAGCATCAATGCCCAGCAGCATCTGCCGGTCATCCTTCTGCAGCCGGACGAAAAGGATGGCGACTTCGATTTCAACGCCCTGCTGCTCGAGCGCGCCGCACAGCAGCACCCCGGGCTGGACATCGAAGCCGTGCTGGACTTTGAGCTGTCCCTGTATGATTGCCAGCCACCGGCCCTGGTCGGGCTGCGCCGGCAGTTCATCGCCGCTGCCCGCCTGGACAACCTGCTGAGCTGTTTTGTCGGGCTGCAGGCCCTGCTAGATGCCGGGGACCATCAGTCGAAACTGCTGGTCTGCAATGACCACGAGGAAGTCGGCAGCACTTCCGCCTGTGGTGCCGACGGCCCGTTTCTCAAATCCGTGCTGCAGCGCATCTGCCCCGAGACGGAATCGCTGGCGCGGTGCCTGCACCGCTCCTGGCTGATTTCCGCGGACAATGCGCACGGCATCCACCCCAACTACGCCGACAAACACGACGCCAATCACGGCCCCCTGTTGAACCACGGCCCGGTCATCAAGACCAACGCCAGCCAGCGCTACGCCACCAACAGTGAAACCGCCGGCCTGTTCCGGCATCTTTGCGAACAGGCCGGCGTCCCGGTGCAGTCCTTCGTGGTACGCAGCGATATGGCCTGCGGCAGCACCATCGGGCCGCTGACCGCCAGCACCATCGGTGTCCGCACCCTGGATATCGGGGTACCCACCTTCGCCATGCATTCGATTCGGGAGCTGGCGGGCAGCCGCGATACCGAGTACCTGCACAGGGCGCTGCAGGCCTTCTATAACTGGCAGGGCCAGCCACCCGTCTCCCCGTAGGAGCGCCGACCTTCGGCGCAATGGTTGAGACTGGCTTTCGCGGTCAGGGGACCGCTCCTGCGGGGCATAATCCGGGTTCCTGCCCGGCCGGGATCGGGTTAAGATGCATGACTATGTCCGCACAAAAACGCGCCCTGGTCGTAGACGACTCCAGATCCGCCCGCCTGGTACTGCGGCGCATGCTGGAAAAGTACGACCTCACGGTGGATACCGTCGAATCCGCCAGCCTGGCGCTGGATTACCTGACCCGCAACCGCCCCGACGTCATCTTCATGGACCACATGATGCCGGGCATGGACGGCTTCGAAGCCATCAAGGCCATCAAGGACAACCCGGCGACCGCCACCATCCCGGTCATGATGTACACCTCCAAGGGGGGTGACCTGTACCTGGGACAGGCGCGCGCACTGGGTGCGGTCGGCGTGCTGCCGAAAACCGTGGCGCCGGCCGAGCTGTTCAGTTCGCTGAAAAAAATCGGCCTGATCCGGGACCGGCGCAAGGAGAAACGGCAGCACGACGAAGAAGGCGCTTCGGAGCGCGCGGAAGACCTGCAGGCCGTGCCGCTACCGGCGCGCACACCCCGTTTTACCGAGCCCGGCATGCCGTCGAGCGCCGCACCGAAAGACGCACAGGAACTGGATGCGCACATACGCCGGCTGCTGGAAGAACAGAGCGTGGAGTTCCGCAAGGACGTATTGCTCAGCATGGAAACCGTTGCCCGCCAGATCGGGCAGCGGCTCAACCGGGAGCTGGAAGAAAAACTCGACGCACTGCAGCCGGGCACGACGCAGCGTGCCCCGGGCGCATCGCCGATGTTCGTGGTGCTGGCCCTGTTGTTGCTGGCCTCCCTGTTCCTGAACATCTACCTGCTGGCCGACAGGAACACCCCTCCGCCAACAGCCGCTGCGGACGACCGTGTCCCGGCCGCCGACCTGCAGCTGGCCTCGGAAGCGGTGCGCAATCTCGAAGCCAGGAACGCCGAACATGCCGCCAGCCTGAAACAGTCCTGGCTGACGACCGGCTGGGCGCTCAACCAGGAACTCAGCTACCCTTTCAATGAAATCGCGCTCGACGAGCAGCGCGTAGACCTCATCGCACAACTGCTGGAACGACTGTCCGCCACCGGCTACCGCGGCAGGATCGTTCTGGAAACACACGCCGGGGAATTCTGCCTGCTGGGCGACCAGGAGTCCGGTTTCCGGCTGCCGCCACCGGAGATGACCCTCGACCAGTGTACGTTCACCGGCAACCCCGTGCAGCCGACGGACTCGGCCGCCGCGCACCAGTCGCTGCGCTTTGCCAATTTCGTCAACAGCTCGCCGCTGCTGGACGGGGAGGGCCTGTCGATCGAAGTGGTTGCGGCTTCGCGCGAGGATCCATTATCTGCCTACCCGGAAAAATCGGACAAGACCACCGCACAGGAGTGGAATCGGGTTGCGGCGGATAATAATCGCGTGGTGGTTCGGCTGGAGCCGGAATAGACGGGTTGCTTTGTCGGATTACGCTACGCTAATCCGACCTACGGACCTGGAACGGAACCGTAGGTTGGATTAGGCGCGACAGCGCCGTAATCCAACAAACAGAATCCGAAACACGGGGATCCCGATCGGCCTTGTCGGATTACGCTGCGCTAATCCGGCCTACCGGTACACGCTCAGGTTTTCCTGTAGATCTCCGCGCCGCCTTTAACGAACTCTACGGACTTTTCCTGCATTCCCTTGTCCAGGGCTTCACCTTCTGACATGCCGTGTTCCCGCGCGTAGTCGCGCACGTCCTGGGTGATCTTCATGGAACAGAAATGCGGGCCGCACATGGAACAGAAGTGCGCCACCTTGGCGGAATCCTTCGGCAGCGTTTCGTCGTGGAAGGCGCGCGCCTTTTCCGGGTCCAGACCGAGGTTGAACTGGTCTTCCCAGCGGAATTCGAACCGCGCCTTGGACATGGCATTGTCGCGTACCTGCGCGCCCGGGTGCCCCTTGGCCAGGTCGGCGGCGTGGGCGGCAATCTTGTAGGTAATGATGCCTTCACGCACATCCTCCCGGTCCGGCAGTCCCAGGTGTTCCTTGGGCGTGACGTAACACAGCATGGCGGTCCCGTACCAGCCGATCTGCGCAGCGCCGATGGCCGAGGTGATGTGGTCATAGGCGGGCGCAATATCCGTGGTCAGCGGGCCCAGGGTATAGAACGGTGCCTCGTAGCAATCGCGCAGTTCCTTGTCCATGTTCTCCTTGATGAGCTGCATGGGCACATGACCGGGTCCCTCGATCATGACCTGCACGTCCTGGTCCCAGGCGATTTTCGTCAACTCGCCGAGCGTTTCCAGTTCGCCGAACTGCGCGGCATCGTTGGCATCCGCCAGTGAGCCCGGGCGCAGACCGTCACCCAGCGAAAACGACACGTCATAGGCTTTCATGATGTCGCAGATATCGGCAAAGTGCGTGTAGAGGAAACTTTCCTGGTGGTGCGCAAGACACCACTTCGCCATGATCGAACCGCCGCGCGACACGATCCCGGTCACGCGGTCGGCCGTCAACGGCACGTACTGCAGGCGCACGCCAGCGTGAATGGTAAAGTAATCCACCCCCTGCTCGGCCTGCTCGATCAGTGTATCGCGGAACAGTTCCCAGGTAAGTTCTTCGGCCTTGCCGTCCACTTTTTCCAGCGCCTGGTAGATGGGAACGGTACCCACCGGTACCGGTGAATTGCGCAGGATCCATTCACGGGTTTCGTGGATGTTTTTCCCGGTCGACAGGTCCATGACGGTGTCACCGCCCCAGCGCGTGGACCAGACCATTTTCTCGACTTCCTCGGCGATGGAAGAGGTCACCGCCGAGTTGCCGATATTGGTGTTGACCTTCACCAGGAAGTTGCGGCCGATGATCATCGGTTCGAGTTCCGGGTGGTTGATGTTGGCGGGAATGATGGCACGCCCGCGGGCGACTTCATCGCGCACGAATTCGGCGGTCACCCGCTGCGGTATGCTGGCGCCGAAACTCTGCCCCGCGTGCTGCCGCAACAGGGCACTGTCCTTCAGTTCTTCGAGCCGCAGGTTTTCGCGAATCGCGACGTATTCCATTTCCGGCGTGATGATGCCCTGGCGTGCATAGTGCATCTGGGTCACGTTGGCGCCGGCCCGGGCGCGGCGCGGTTTGCTGATATGTTCAAAACGCAACGCGGCCAGTTCCGCGTCGGCCGCGCGCACCCGGCCGAACTCGGAGCTGGGCCCGTCCAGCCGCTGCGTATCCGCACGTTCCTCGATCCAGCCAGCCCGCAGCGGCGGCAACCCCTGTAACAGGTCGATCTCCAGCTCCGGGTCGGTATAGGGACCGGAGGTATCGTACACGGTGATGGGCGGGTTGGTTTCGGCACCCAGGCTGGCCGGCGTATCCGCCTGGCGGATTTCGCGCATGCCGACACGCAGGTCCGGGCGTGAACCCTGGACGTGGATTTTCCGCGAACCGGGAAACGGCTGCGTCACCTCGGCGGACAGCTCGCTGGTTTTGCGGACAAATTCTTCGGGGATGGCGCTCATGATCCTTGCCCTCTCTTCAGGTCTGGGCGCGGGAAGGGCTGATGCAGAACTCAGCTTCCCTGCGCAGGTATTAACCGGATCAGGTTCAAAGGGTGTTTCTCAGCCCCTCTATGGAGGAGCACCCCTAGCTGCAGGCAAACGAAGGTAGCTAAAGGACGTACGTAATGCAAGGCCGCTTGCCTGCCCTTCGCAAAGACCGTACCCTTTGACGCTATTGGCACCGGAAATACCATGATGAATACAATGAATCTAGAACAGGCCCGCTTCAACATGGTCGAACAGCAGATCCGCACCTGGGACGTGCTGGACGACCGGGTACTCGACACCCTGGCCGCAACACCGCGCGAAGACTTTGTGCCCGAACCGTACCGGGCGCTGGCCTTCACCGATATCAGTGTGCCGCTGGCGCACGACCAGGTGATGATGCCGCCAAAACTGGAAGGCCGAACGCTGCAGAGCCTCTCCATTCAACCCACCGACCGGGTGCTGGAGATCGGCACGGGCAGCGCTTACCTGACCGCCTGCCTGGCGAAACTGGGTGGCAGTGTACTGTCCGTGGACCTGTACGAGGACTTTACCAGCCGGGCCGAAACCCTGCTGAAGGAACACGACATCGACCATGTCACCCTGGCTAGCGGCGACGCCGCCAGTGGCTGGGAGGATGCTACCGGGTTCGATGCGATCGCGGTAACCGGGTCACTGCCGGTACTGCACAAGGGTTTCCACACCCTGCTGCGGCCCGGCGGTCGCCTGTTTGTCATCGTGGGCCAGCCGCCCGTCATGGAAGCGCTGCTGGTTACGCGCGTGGATGAGCAGGAATGGATCCAGGAAAGCCTGTTTGAAACCTCCCTGCCGGCGCTGGTCAATGCGCCCCGGCCCGAGGCGTTCCGGTTCTAGGAACGCCTATGCGTGAATGTACCGCGCCTGAACTCCGGGCTCACCTGGATTCGGCGGCAACGCCGCCGCTGTTGCTCGATGTGCGTGAGTCCTGGGAGTTTGACAAAGCCTGTATAGAAGGCTCGATACTGGTGCCCATGCGAGCCATACCCGCACGACTGCAGGAACTCGATCCCGGGCGCGAAACCGTGGTGATCTGTCACCATGGTATTCGCAGCCGCATGGTGTGCCTGTTCCTGGAAAACCAGGGTTTTACCGATGTGGTGAACCTGAGCGGCGGGGTCGATGCCTGGGCGCGCGATGTCGACCGGCAGATGCCTGCCTACTAGCCCGTATGTTGCCGAAAATTCTCTATATACTCGCACTGTTCATCGCGGTCGGCAGCGCGCAGGCCACCGACCTGATCACCGTATACCGCCAGGCTGCACAGACCAACCCGGAACTGCGCGCAGCCGCCGCCAGTCTGCGGGCCGTCCGTGAACAGCGCCCGCAGGCCATCGCCGGCCTGTTGCCGACACTGGACGCCAGCGGTTCGGTAAAGCGCAAGCGTTTCAAGGAACGCGACCCCTCGGAGCCTGCCCGTTACAGCACCGACAAGATCGCCAGCCTGGACCTGCGCCAGCCGGTATTTCACTATGATACCTGGGTGCAGCTGAAACAGTCGGACAGCGAGATCGCGGCTGCGGAGGCCGACTACGCCGCCGCGGAACAGAAGCTGATGGTGCTGGTGGCGGAGCGCTACTTCGCTGTCCTCGACGCACAGGACAACCTGGAATTTGCCCGGGCCGAAAAAAGTGCCATCGGGCGCCAGCTGGAACAGGCAACCCAACGCTTTGATGTCGGCCTGATTGCCATCACCGACGTCAAGGCGGCACAGGCCCGCTACGACCTGTCCACCAGCCTGGAAATCCAGGCCATCAGTAAACTGGTGGAAGCCAAGGATTCCCTGCGCGAAGTAGCCGGGGTTTTCTACGACAACCTGGCGCCGCTGAAGGCTGACCTGAAACTGGAGCGCCCGCAACCCGACTCGCCGGAATCCTGGATCGAGCAGGCTGAAAAACAGAACCTCAAGATCATGGCTGCGCAGGCGCGCACCGAGACCGCCCAACAGGAAATACGCCGCCAGCGCGCCGGGCATCTGCCCACCCTGGACATCAACGCCAGCGCCAGCTACATCGACCTCAACTTCGGCGGTATCGCTCCGCTGAAGCGCGAAGACAGCGAGATCGGCCTGCAGCTCAACGTACCGCTATACCAGGGCGGACTGGTCAACTCGCGCACCCGGCAGGCGCGCAGCCGCTTCCAGGAAGCCACGGAAAAGCTGGAACAGGAAATCCGCGCCGCCGAGCTGGAAACCCGCAACGCCTACCGCGGGGTGCTGACCGACATCGCCCAGGTCAAGGCGCTCGGCGAGTCGCTGGAATCCACCCGGGTCGCCGTGGAAGCCGAAGAGGCCGGCTTTGAGGTCGGCACGCGCACCATCGTCGACGTACTCAACGCACAGCGGGAAAAATTCCTTGCCCGGCTCAACTACTCACGCGCACGTTACCTGTACGTGGTCGATCAGCTCAGGCTCAAGAAAGCCGCGGGGATACTGGACAGCGAGGACCTGCTGGAAGTGAACCGTGCGCTGGGCACCGCAACCGCCACAACGGCACCAACCATCCAGTAATGCCATGAATGACTCACTGATTACCGAACTGCCCGATTTTGACGACCCGCTCGGCGTGCTGCGCGCCTGCCATGAGCGCATGCTGGCGCAGTGCAACACCCTGCAGCAGCTGGTAACGCACATTGCAGCCAACGGCGTCGACGAGGAAGCCCGCCGCGCCATCGCAGGCGTCATACACTATTTCACCACCAGTGCAGTGCACCACCACCAGGATGAGGAAGAGGACCTGTTTCCGCTATTGAACCGGCAATCGCTGAAGATCGCCGAGATGGTGCACCGGCTGAAACAGGAACATGCGTCGTTGACACGACTGTGGGAAACATTGCTGGAAGATCTGGGTAAACCGGCTGCGCTGACTGAAAATCCGGAGTTCAAATCACACGTGGAGCAGTTCTGCTCCGCTTACCGGGCGCATATCGATTTTGAAAACCGTGAACTGCTGGGCATGGCACAGCACATTCTCAGCCAGCGGCAACTCGAAGAGATGGGCCGTGCCATGGCCCGGCGCCGCGGTGTGCGGCGCTAGAGCCGGATTAACGCCGCCTGGCTACACCGGCCAGGCTCAGCAGGCCGGAACCGAACAGCCACACGGCCGCAGGAACCGGTACCACGCTGACATCCGCATTGCGGATATAGAACTGATTGCCAAATCCTGCCGCTACCGGCCTGAAGTCAATCGAACCCGCACCGCCCCCGCCCAGGGTAACCAGGCCGCTGGCGTCCGTGGTGCCTGTCAACCAGGGCCCGGCATCCAGGCGGTACTGGAAATCGCGGTTGTTATAGTCGAAATGATCGGCATCACCCAGCTCCAGCGTCAGCTGACCAATCGCCAGGTTGAAACCCCAGGAAAGCGTTTCACCGTTGGTACCGTCGATGCTGACATTGTCGTCTGAGGAAGGTACACACTGGTTTCCGGAATCCAGGTTGGTGCAAACGCCCATACCGCCGATGATCCCGTTGAACGTATCGTCCATGTATACGTGACTGTCCAGCATACCGGGGCTTTCATACGCGGTGGCTGTCAGCGTGAGACCGCTGTCGGTAAGCTGAAAAGGGGCGGCATTGGCAAAACCCTGTTCACCGTTGGTGGCAATCCAGCCCTGAAAATCAAAAAACGCGGCATTGGCCACCGCGGGCAACGTCAACGCTATGCCCAGCCAGGCACCTGTCAGTCTTTTCTTCATGAACTCCTCCGTTCGCGTCCTGCTTGCTTTGTTATAAGGACTGACTTGTTTGAGGTCAACCCAACTTGCTGAACAATAAAGCAAAATCTGCGCCATATTAATTTTTTGTATTAAAACAGCCGGTTACCAAATTATTTCTTCCTGCGCATTAGCAACGGTGTAAGGTTTGCCATAAGGGTTTCTGGCATTCTTTACAGGTGCCATAAAAATGTCACCCATTTTCAACACCTTGTGCAATGCCCCCGGCCTGTGCCGGGTCGACGTCCTCCACCCGCCGCAGATAACCTTCCAGCAACCGCAGAGCGTGCTGCAACGCACCGCGGTTGCGCTCGATCACCACCCGGCCCGCGTCCACCGCCGCCTGGCGCTGCGCAGTGTCACCGAACCAGTCGCAGACCTGCTCGGCCAGCTCCAGCCCGGTTCTGATCCGGCAGGCCGCGTGACTGCGCAGCAGGTCCTGGTACAGCGCACTGAAATGATCCGTGTGTGGCCCGGTCATCACCGGCGCACCGGCACACAGCGGCTCAACCGGGTTATGCCCGCCCGCTGCCACCAGGCTGCCGCCGACAAACACCGCCTGCGCCACCCCGTAGAATGACAACAACACCCCCAGCCGGTCGATGATCAGCACCTGGAACCCGTCGCCGGACGTCGACATCGCACTGGAAAAGCGCGAAGCCAGGCCCGACCCGGCACACAGGGCCGCTACCTCTGCGGCCCGTTCCGGGTGCCGGGGCGCAATGACCAGCAGAGCACCGGGCCAGTCGGCCAGTACCCGCCGATGCGCAGCCAGCAACTGCGTCTCCTCGCCCCGGTGCGTGCTGCCTGCAACCCACACTGCGCGATCCGGCCCCAGCCGCTTGCGCAGTGCTTCGACCTGCCGCCCGAAATCAGCGGGCAACTGCAGTTCGAACTTGAGGTCACCCATGACAGACAGCTGTGCTGCGCGCACGCCGAGACGCCGAAAGCGTTGCGCATCCTGTTCGTTGCGGGCGGCAATATGCCGGATAGCGCGTAACGCCGGTTGCATCAGCGGCCGCAGCCTGAGATAGCCGCGCAGTGATTTTTCCGACAGCCGCGCGTTGAGCAACAGCAGCGGGATCCGTTTTTTCTCCAGCAGGGCATAGAGAACGGGCCAGATTTCCGTTTCCAGGACCAGCGCCAGCACCGGCTGCACCGCATCCAGGAAGCGGTGTACAAAAGCCGGCAGATCGTACGGCAGGTACCGGCAGTCGATGTCATCACCGAAAAGGCCTTGCGCGGTTTCGCGCCCCGTGGGCGTGCTGGTGGTTACCAGCACCTGCCGCTCGGGGTACTGTTCCAGCAACGCCCGCACCAGCGGTGCTGCTGCTCGCACCTCGCCCACAGAAACCGCGTGCAACCAGACCACGGGCTGCCGCACGTCCACATCGACATAGCCAAAACGTTCCTTCCAGTGCTGACGGTAACCGGGTACGCGCCGACCCTTCAGCCACAGGCGCAGCAATACCCAGGGCAGCATCAGGTACAGCAGGAAGGAGTAGAGCGCACGCACCCGGCCAGTGTACCCTGCATCCATCCAATGTAGGAGCACCGGCCTTCGGCGCGATAGTCAGGGTCGGCTTTCGCGGTCAGGAGACCGCGCCTACAGGTTTGCCCGCTCCCCGGTAGCGCCGGCTTGCTACAATGACCGGCGTGCATAGCGACTCTCCCACCTGGTGGCTGCGTTTTACCGGACCGCGCTTCTGGCCGACCTGGCTGATGTTTGCGGTGCTGTGGCTGGTTACGCGCCTGCCGTTCCGCTGGCAAATGCGCGTTGGTCACCTGATCGGCCGGATCGCATGGCGGCTGGCCCGACGGCGTCGGCACATTGCCGAGGTCAACCTGCGGCTGTGTTTCCCGCAACTCGACGACCGGGAGCACCTTGAACTGGTCAGGGCGCACTTCCTGTCGCTGGGCAAGGGCATCGTGGAGACTGCGCTCTGCTGGTGGGGACGCGCATCACAACTCCGGCCGAAGCGGGTGCTGGTTGGAAGGGAGCACCTGCAGGAAGCGCTGGCAGCAGGCAAAGGCGTCGTCCTGTTGAGCGCACACTTTACGACCCTGGAACTAGGCGGTCGCCTGCTGGCACTGGATACGCCCTTCCACGTGCTCTACCGTCAGCACCGGAACCCGCTGTTCGAACAGGTGATGCAGCGCGCCCGTAAACGCCGTTTTGAACAGGCCATTCCACGCAATGACACGCGTGCGCTGCTGAGGAGCCTGCGCAACGGTATGCCGGTATGGTATGCGCCGGACCAGAACCACGGCGGGCCCCAGTCCGTGTTTGTACCCTTTTTCGGCATCCCCGCTTCGACCCTGACCGCCACCGCGCGAATCGCCAAAGCCAGCGGTGCGGCCGTGGTTCCTTTCTTCCAGACCCGGCTGCCAGACAACGAGGGCTATCTCCTGACCCTGTGCCCGGCACTGGACCAGTTCCCGAGCGGGGACCTGCACGGGGATACGGCCCGCATCAACCGGTTACTGGAGGACGTCATCCGGGAAATGCCGGAACAGTACCTGTGGGTGCACCGGCGGTTCAAGACACGACCGGAAGGAGAACCGTATCCTTATTGACGCCAGCGCAACAGCCCGAATTTCCTGCCGGTTATCCCTGCAGGTGCCGTGTACCGGATCAGACCAGGCCGAGGCGCTGCCCCAGTTGTTGCGATAAACGTTCCTGCGGTGAAGCTTCCAGCACACGACACTGTACATCACCCAGCATCTCCGGTTGCCCGGACAGCTGGTTCAGGGCAAAGCGCCGTATCAATCTCCGCTCGACAAAGCGCTGCACCATGCGCTGGTAGCGCGCATTGGGCAGGCTCTGTTGCGGTCGCAGGCTGATCACCGGGCGTCGCGCGCAAATCGCTTCGGTGAGCATGGTCATGCTGTCCTCGGTCACGAACACGTTTTCGGCGATACCCAACCAGGCCTCGGCGCGGTACTCATCCCCCCTGCTGTACAGGCACTGCGCCGCCAGCACCGTTTGATCCAGCATCCCCGTGAGCCGCTGCTCTGCCTCTGCACCGGTGCGTCGCGAACTGACCAGCAGCCAGCGTATGCCCTGCGACTCCGCCAGCTTCTGCATCAGCTTTGCCAGCGCGCGCCAGTCGGGCTCCCGGTACCGGTAACCGGCGCCATCGCCGCCGACCAGCATGCACCAGCAGCGCTGCGCACCCGGACCGGCCTGCTCACGGAACCGGGCTGCCTGTTGCTCCAGCCGGTGCTCATCCAGCGCGCAGGGCGGTAACTCCAGCGGCAGGTAGACCGGCGAACGGTCGGGCGGCTCAAGCGTCAGCACCGCCCGGAAATGCTCGGGGGACAACCTGCGCAGGGAGCCGGTAAACACATTGGGGACCTGCCTGAGCCGCGCCAGCCAGGCATTGGCGAACGAAGTTTTACCCCCGGCGGACACAATCAGGTCACACTCCGCCGGCGGCGGTGCATCGATGGCGTAAAACAACTGCAGCAAACGGTACGGCAAGGGAGTCTGTACCCGGTTCAGCAGCAGGCGCAGGATGTTTCGGCCAAAACCAAAGCGCAACCGGGTCGTTACCCGGTACTCCTCCACCGGTTGCAGGCGCCGCAGCGCCGCCACTACCCCGCGCGACAGATTATAGTGGCCTGGCTGGTCATCCGACAGCACCCAGACCCGCAACGGCATTGGCTCCCGCTCACCAGCCACGCCGGCCTCCGCGCATCCGTAGCAGAAAGGCGAGCCAGCGGTCCTTGCCACTGATCTTGATGCGCGGCAATTCCAGGGGTTCCCAGCGCGCCGGGTCTTCCAGCGCTTCGCGCGTGGTCACCGCGCTCCGGTACCCGGCAGAGCGCACCAGCTCCACCTGTTCCGGGCGGTACAGGCCGAACGGAAACGCAAAACTGTCCACCGCAACGCCGAAACGTTCCTGCAGCACCCGCCTGGACTCCACCAGTTCCCGCCGCACGGCGGCCTCGTCCAGTGCTGCAAAATTTGCGTGGGTCATGCCGTGCGATCCCAGTTCAATACAACCGGAGGCCAGCATCTCCTCTACCTGTGCGTCACTCAGTTTGGCTTCCTTTTTCAGTTCACCCTCGTCGTGGTGTGCCTTGCGCCGTACTGACCAGTCCCGGTCGAAGCGGTCCACGACCAGGTAGAGCGTGGCCTTGCAGTGGTATTTTTTCAGCAGCGGCAACGCCTGCAGCAGGTTGTCGGCATAACCGTCATCAAAGGTGATGGCAAAGGACTTTTCCGGTAAGCGGCCGGCCTGCGCGACCAGCTCGCTGACGGTATAACTGTGCCAGCCCTGTTGCGACAGCCAGCGCAGCTGCCTGGCAAACATCCCGGGCGCCACGCGCAGGCCGTTGAAGCGCGCGCCGCGCCGCGGTGGCGCAATCATGTGGTACATCAGGATGCGCGGATAATGGTAACTGACGGCGGGACGCCACCAGGCGTAGCGCAGGGAAAACCAGGCCAGCACGAAGACTGCCGGCAGCAGCACCAGGATCATGCGTGCTGCAAGCCGCGGTAGACGGCGAGCGTCCGGTCGACCATATCCTGCACAGTGGTAAACGCCGCGGGAGCCGTTTCTACCGGGCGCTCCAGCAGTGCCCGGCTGGTCTTTTCCAGCGCATCGAGGTCACCGCGAGGCACCCGTCCCTGCGGGAACACCCTGGCCAGCGCATCACCGACACCACCGTCATCGTAGCCAACCACAGGCACGCCCAGGTTGAGCGCTTCGTGCGCGGTGCGCCCGAAGGACTCGGGCTTTGCCGACAGCGAATAAACGATATTGGACACCGCCAGTATGTCGCGCAGGTCCATGCGGTGACCGGTAAAACTCACAGCGCCATCCAGTCCCAGTTCCTGCACCTTGCGCCGCACCTCGCGCAGGTACGCCGCGTGTGCCGGGTCTTCGCCGCCGACGATCAGGCCATACACCGGGAGATCCGCCTGCACCAGCCTGGCCAGCAACTGCAGGAAATCCAGGTGCCCCTTGAGCCGCGTAATCCGTCCCGGCAGCGTCAGCACCTGGCGTTCCAGCAGGAAGGGGAAGTCCTGGTACCAGCGCGCCATCCAGGAGTCCGCCGGGCGGTAGGCAAAGGGATAGACTTTGGGATCGATACCGCGCTCGATGACGTGGATGCGGCTGCTTTCTGTTTTGGGATAGTGCTCCTGCACATAGCGCCGCGTGGCTTCCGAAACCGCGATCACGGCTTCACCACGGGTCATGATGCGGCTGTAACGGCTGACGGAATACAGGCCGTGCACCGTGGTAACGAAATGCGGCCGGATCGGCTCAGGCATGCCGCGCCAGGCCAGCCAGGCGATCCACGCCGGCAAGCGCGAACGCGCATGCAGGATGTCGATGCTCCGGTCCAGCACCAGCGCACGCAGGCGCCTGACCAGGCGCAGTGTCCAGATCGACTTCCTGCCGATGGGCCATTCGATGTGCTCGCTGCCCTGTCCCGTCAGGCGACTGACCAGCTGGCCGCCGGAAGACATCACCAGCGAGCGGTGTCCCGCCCTGACCAGGCCGGCGCCCAGTTCCAGGGTGCCACGCTCGACACCGCCTGATTCCAGCGCGGGCAGCAATTGCAGAACAGTTAATGGTTTGTCAGCCAATGTACTCTAATCCAGTCGGCGCAGCGTTGCGCTTCGTTCAGGGGTTGCTGCGGCCCGGCCAGCGGTTGCAGGCTTCCCGGTGCGGCCACCCATTGATCCTGCACCAGCGCATCGATGCCGTCCGTGACGCGGTTCGCGCGCCTGCGCGGCACCTGCAGGAGCCCGACGCGGGCGCCGGCCGTCAACGCTTCATACACCATCGACACACTGTCTTCACTCACCCAGGCTTCCCCGGCCGTAGCCAGGCTGTCCGCCAGCCAGTCCTGCGGTGCCGACTCCCAGGGCGTGATTTCCATGCCGTAACGGTCATCCAGCGCCTGCAGCAGGCTTGCCGGTGTCCGCGGTGAGGTACCCAGCATCCATCGCTTGACCGGGCGCTGCTGCAGCAACCGCCCGAGCTGGGAAAGGATACCCTCGTCATCCCATCGGTAGTGCCGCGAAGGACCGCCCAGCAATACCAGACCGGTACCTGCGTCATGCGCACCACCCGGTGTGATGGCATTGAGCACCCCGCGCGTGGTCAGCACGTTGGCCGCCGTAAACCGGCCATCGTGTTCCGGCACCAGGCACAGGTCGAAGCAGGCGAGCGGCAGCGTCGGCTTCATCAATACTACCGCGCGCCCGCCCCGGTGCCTGCGCGCAGCCAGCAGGTGCCAGTGCGTGGCGTGCCCGGCACCCAGCAGCAGGTCGGGAGCTGGCAACTCCCTGCCGGGGTCATAGCGTGCGGTCAGCCATGAGCGGAACCCGCTGCCGGCTTTTTCTACCGGGATATCGAAAACATCGACCGCCAGTTGTTCCTGCAATGCGGTGACCAGTCCCCGGCTTTGCGCGTCATGACCGGCTTTGCCATCGACAAAGCGCCACAGCGTTACTGGCAAGGCGATGCCCTCCTTGAAGAAACCGGGGCCACCTGAACCTCCCGTGTTGTTTCTGTACCGGTGAAATGGCCGGGTTATGCTGTACGGGCCCGGGATGCCTGGCCGGTGCACACCTGAAATGCCGTATCCTCGCCTTTCAGGCGCAGTGGGTAATCCGGACATTGTTGGGTTACGCTGCGCTAACCCAACCTACAATACTGCATGTGCACATCCGCATTTTTCCGGTGGGCCTGGAATCCGGGCCTTGTCGGGTCACGCTGCGCTAACCCAACCTACATAGCCATGAAACGCCAACAACCGCATCACCCCCAACCCGTAGGTCGGATTAGCGCAGCGTAATCCGACAAATCCCCGCCCCAACCACACCGGTCAATCCCTGAGCACGTACTCGGCTCCACAATACGGGCATTTCGCCCTGCCCGTATCCTCGATGGGCAGGTACACGCGCGGGTGCGAGTTCCACAGGGTCATGCTGTCCATCGGACAGTGCAGCGGCAGATCCGCGCGGGTGACTTCGTAACGGTTTTCTGCGTTGGCTTCAATGTATTTGCTGCCGCCGGCATCCGCCGCGGTGTTGGGACTAGGCACAGTGCTTACCTCGTTTATCCTGTTGGTGTCAGCCACCCGGCGTGTTCGGCACGCCGGCCGTGGACCTGGTCAAAATACAGACCCTGCAGTTTTTCCGTGACCGGACCGCGCGAACCGGAACCGATGGTGCGGTTGTCCACTTCCCGGATCGGCGTCACCTCGGCCGCGGTACCGGTAAAGAAGGCCTCGTCAGCGACATACACTTCGTCACGGGTAATGCGTTTTTCACGGATCTCCAGCCCCTGTTCCCGGGCAAGGATCATGATAGTATCGCGGGTGATCCCTTCCAGAGCGGAAGTCAGATCCGGTGTGTACAGCACGCCGTTGCGCACGATAAAGATATTCTCACCACTGCCTTCGGCGACATAACCCTCGTTATCCAGCAGCATCGCTTCGTCGTAACCGTCGGTCATGGCTTCGTTCAGTGCCAGCATGGAATTCATGTAGTTGCCGTTGGCCTTGGCCTTGCACATGGTGATGTTGACGTGGTGCCGGGTGTAGGACGAGGTACGGATACGAATACCCTTCTCCAGATTTTCCTTGCCCAGGTAGGCACCCCACTCCCAGGCGGCGACGATCACATGCACTTTCAGGTTATCCGCACGCAGGCCCATGCCTTCCGAACCGTAGAAACACATGGGCCGCAGGTAGGCCGAGTCCAGTCCATTCTCGCGCACCACGTCGAGCTGCGCCTGGTTGAGTGTGTCCCGGTCAAACGGCATCGGCATCTGCAGGATGTGCGCGGAGCGGAACAGGCGATCGGTATGCTCCTGGAGGCGGAAAATCGCCGTACCCTGTTCAGCGTGATAGGCCCGCACGCCCTCGAAGACACCCATTCCGTAGTGCAGGGTGTGGGTCAGCACGTGGGTAGTGGCATCCCGCCAGGGACGCATTTCCCCGTCGTACCAGATGACACCGTCACGATCGGCCATCGACATGTATTTTCTCCTTCATTCGTACTCTCTGTTCAGTGTCGTTGTCGGGTTGTGTAGCCATAATAACACCGGCATCGCGTCCGCTTTTGGTGGTTTTTGTCGGGTTGTGTTGCGCTGACCCAATCTGTTAGCTCTGTCCTGGCCCTGGCGGCAATTCTGTTGGATTACGCTTCGCTAATCCAACCTACGATGCTGCTGGTGCTGTGTTGCCCTGGCCTGACTTTGCCGGCTTCCCTGTTGGATTACACTGCGCTGATCCAACCTACTGGTGCGGGGTTACTCCGGCGTTGGGTCTGGGCTCGGCGGAATAATTTTGTTGGATTACGCTGCGCTAATCCAACCTACGGGCTACGAGCGGTGCTGTACGTAGGTCGGATTAGCGTAGCGTAATCCGACATATCACCGGTTCGCTAGCTCTCCATCAACCGCTTCCAGATATCCGCAACCTTTTTGCGCTGCATGGGCAGCACATCGTCCGCCACCACCACCGACGCATCCGCCAGGGTCAGCCGGTGGCTGACAGCGCGGTATTGCCGGTAAGCCTCGATCAGCGTCTGGGCGTAGGCGGATTTCAGCAAACCCGCGGTCGCCAGCGCTTTCAGCAGGTGGATGGTATCCGTATGTTGCAGCAATTCCGGGTGGTCGTTACACCAGCGCAGAACGAGATATTGGACCATAAATTCGATATCAACGATACCTCCCCGACCCTGTTTGAGGTGGAATCCGCCGCCACGCACCCTGCCCAGCTCGGTGCGCATGCGTTCGCGCATGTCGCGCACTTCCGCGCGCAGGTTTTCCAGCCGGGCGTCGGCACTGAGCACCTGCGCTCGTATCTCGTTGAAAGCCTTGCCCAGTGCCCGGTCACCGGCCACCGGCCGCGCGCGCACCAGTGCCTGGTGCTCCCACACCCAGGCGTCCTCACGCTGGTAGCTGGCGAATGCATCGATACTGCTGACCAGCATCCCCGAGTTGCCGGAGGGGCGCAGTCGCATGTCCACCTCGTACAGGGTGCCGGCCGCGGTGAAGGTCTCCAGCATATGGATAATGCGCTGACCGAGGCGCGTCAGGAACACGGCGTTGTCCACGGACTTGCGGCCCGCGGTCTTTTGCGCACTGCCCGCGCTGTCGTGCAGGAACACCAGGTCCAGGTCCGAGCCGTAGCCCAGCTCCATACCACCCAGCTTGCCGTAGGCAATGATGGTGAAAGCCACCGGCCGCCGCTTGCCACCGTGCCGGCAGTGCGGCGCACCGTAACGCCGCACCATCTCCGCCCAGGCAATGGACAGGACTTTTTGCAACACTACCTCGGCGATCATGGTCAGTTCATCGCTCACCAGGGTGACGGGCGCCGCACCGGCAATGTCAGCCGCCGCGACCCGCAACACCATGCTGCGCCGGAACTGGCGCAGACGATCCATCTGCTGTTCCAGGTCGCCGGCTTCCACCGCACCCAGGTACTGCTGCTCCAGTTCAGCCTCCAGTTCGCTGCGCACCAGCGGGGCATACAGGGTGCGGGGATCGAGCAACTGGTCCAGCAGCATCGGGAAACGCGCAATCTGCTCGGCGATCCAGGCGCTGGCCGCGCACAGCTTGACCAGTTGCGACAGCACCAGCGGGTTTTCCTGCAGCAGGGCGATGTAGGTAGTACGTCCGGCAATGTGTTCCAGCACGCCGGCCAGCCGTCCCATGACACAGGCCGCGTCAGGCTGACGCCCGACCGCCGCCAGCACCATGGGCAACAGGGCATCGAAACGGATCCGCCCCTGCGGGCCCAGGTGGCGCGAGGCTGCACCGGAACGCAACTGCTCCACCCAACGCAGCGCTTCGGTCGCATCGTCAAAACCGTTCGCCTCCAGCACCCTGCGTGCCTCTTCATCGGACAGGCGACCCAGCCACAGCTCAGTCAGTGCGTCGGGCGCCTCGGCCTGCTGTGCCTGTGGCGATGCAAACACCTGCTGGAAGTGCGTTTCTACCTGGCGACGGTGTTTATTCAGTACCGCGCGAAACGCTTTCCAGTCCGCGCACTGCATGGCCTCTGCCAGGCAGGCACGCTCCTGCTCGGACTCTGGCAGGTTGTGTACCTGCTGATCGTGCATGGCCTGCAAACGGTTTTCCGCGCGGCGCAGAAAGCGGTAGGCATCGATCAGCTCGGTCACACAGTGCGCCGGCAGCAATTGCAGGTCGGCCAGGCTGTTCAACACATCGATCACACCCCGCTGGCGCAGGCGCGCTTCACGCCCGCCGCGCACCAGCTGGAACGCCTGGGCGATGAACTCGATTTCGCGAATGCCGCCCGGGCCCAGCTTGAGGTGATCCTCCTGGCCCTTGCGCTCGATCTCGTTGTGGATCTGCCGCTTGAGATCACGCAGGGCATCGAAGGTGTGAAAATCCAGGTAACGGCGGTACACGAAGGGGCGCAACAGCTCCATCAGGGCGGCTTTCGACGATTCGTCGCCCGTCACCGGCCGCGCCTTGATCATGGCGTAACGCTCCCATTCCCGCCCCTGCGACTGGTAATAGTCTTCCAGCGCCTCGAAACTGCACACCAGCGCGCCGGCATCACCGTAAGGCCGCAGCCGCATATCCACCCGGAACACAAAACCGTCCTGGTCGCGGTTGGACAGGGCCTGGATCAACGCCTGCCCCAGGCGGGTAAAATACTGTTCCGGGCTCAGCGCACCACGCCTGCGGGCGGCGACCGCATCCGGGTAGGCAAAAATCAGGTCGATATCCGAGGAAAAATTCAGCTCAAAGGCACCCAGCTTGCCCATGGCAATCACGATCAGCGGGACCGGCCGCCGGTCCGGGCCGACGGGTGCGGGCGTCTCTTTGGCCTGCCAGGCCGTCAGCTGCTCCAGCGCGCCCTGGATACAGGCATCGGCCAGGTCGGACAGGTCACGCAGGGTCTCTTCCAGCGGAGCCCAGCCCGCCAGGTCCCGCCAGGCGATACGCAACATCTCCCGCTGGCGCAGTGTGCGCAGTGTGCGGTGCAATTCAGTTTCCGTACGGCAGCGGGCAAGCCGGTCCCGCACCCGTTGCGCCAGTACGCCCGGCCAGGAATCCGCCAGCAGGTCACCGCTATCCAGCAGGTCCCGTAGCAGCCCGGGCGTCCGCTGGCAGAGACCGGCAACAAACGCACTGATGGCAAATACGCGGCGGCCGATGGCCTGAAAACAGGGGTCCTGCGGCACCCGCTGCGATGCGGCGACCGCGGCCTGCCGGTAATCCTCCCAGCGGTTTGCCGCCGGCTCCCGCAGCATCCCGGGAAGCCGGACACAAGCTCCTGTATCAGTGGATTTTTTTCTTTTTCCTGCCACGCGGCAAGGTTAACCTGAAAGCGGGTGTTGCGCAGCCTGAATTGCGTGTGCGGGAAAGGCCGTGGGGACACATACTCGTGCCGAACTGCAATGTATTGAAAATTTTACGAAATACGGAGGAGTCACCGGTGTGCTGGACAGGGTCGGGTGCAGCAGGGGGTGGCGTAGGTCGATTCGGGGGTGGCGAATTTGTGTAGAATGATGGTTGGGGGATGGTGGCTGATTTTCGGGTTGTTGGGTTACGCTGCGCTAACCCAACCTACAGATGCCGTGAGTGATATCGACTTTGGTAGCGTTCGTGGGTGGGTGGTTCCTGTTGAATTTGTTGGATTACGCTGCGCTAATCCAACCTACGGGTGCCGCGGGTGATATCGGCTTTGGCGGCGTTTGTGGGGGGTGGTTCCTGTTGAATTTGTTGGATTACGCTGCGCTAATCCAGCCTACGGGGCCTGGTGGATACTGTAGGTCGGATTAGCGCAGCGTAATCCGACAGGTTCAATAAGTCCGCATCGATCAAACCCCGCTCCCGCGGGAATAAAGAAGCTTCTGTATCGTCTTTAAAGGGAATACCGGATATTGGCATGAACGTGATCACGACGCTGTGCAAACACCAGCAGTTCAGGCGTACCCTGGCGGAATATCGGGGGAACCTGTATCGCATCGCCTATTCCTGGTGCCACAACCCGGCGCTGGCCGATGACCTGGTCCAGGAAACACTGACCAAGGCGTTGAAAAACAGCAGTCAGCTGCGCGACCCGAAAACGGTGAAGGCCTGGCTGTACCGCATCCTGAGCAACTGCTGGCGTGACCACTTCCGGCGCAGCAAGGACACAGTCGATGTCGATGACGTGGTCCTGATCGAAACCAATACGCCGGACCGCCATCATGACCGGCAGCAAATCGTCAACCGGGTCAGGAACGCGATTGCCTGCCTGCCCATGGGACAGCGCCAGGTCATCACCCTGGTGGACCTGGAAGGCTGCACCTATATCGAGGTGGCGCAGATTATCGACGTTCCGATCGGCACTGTGATGAGCCGCCTGTCGCGGGCAAGAAAGGCGCTCAAGGAACGACTGCTGGAATCCGAAGTGGAGAGTTGCAGCAATGTTCACCGCCTAAGGACTGTACCATGAGCAAGCATGAACGTATTTCAGAAGAACGCCTCAACGCCTTTATTGATGGCGAACTGGATACGCATGAAAAAAACGAGGTGTTCGAGGCGCTGGGCGATGACACCACGCTGAGTCACCAGATCTGCGAACTGCGCCAGCTCAGCGAACTGGTTCGGCACGCCTATGATCACCCGCCGGAAAGTGAAAAGTACGACCGGCCGGAACCTCGCCGCATGAGCCTGTGGAGTCGGGCGGCTGCAGCCATCGTACTGGTCGCCCTCGGCGCACTGCTGGGCTGGGAGGGCCATCAGCCGCCGGTGATTACACCGGCCAACACGGAAATGCACGCCATGTACTGGGACAAGGACCGCTCGTTCCAGAATACCGATCTCAGCAAGGTCACCAGCCAGCAGGGCACCAAGCGGATCATCCTGCACCTCAACACGTCCAGTGTTGCCCGGTTTGACAAGGCCCTGGATACTGCTGAACGTATCCTCGAATCCTATGCCAACAGCGAGCAGGGTGCGGAAGTGGAGGTAGTCGCCAATGCCAGCGCCATCAAACTGCTGCGCACCGGGTACTCCCCCTATGCTGAACGCGTGCATGCCCTCCAGGAACGCTACCTGAACCTGACCTTCCTGGCCTGCAAGGACGCCATGGATCATGTGCGTGAACTGGAAGACCTGAAGACTGATGTCACCCTGTTACCCGACGTGGATGTAACGCCGTCTGCGCTTGAACATATTCTCAACCGGTTGAGCGAGGGATGGGTGTATCTCAACGTTTGATCTTTGTGCGTTGATTTGTCGGATTACGCTTCGCTAATCCGACCTACGCCACCTCGAATCTCACCGACACCCGTAGGTTGGGTTAGCGAAGCGTAACCCAACAAAACCCATGGTACCTGTAGCACTGCAGGTCGAATCAGCGCAGCGTAATCCGGCAATGCCAGTACCGTAGGTTGGGTTAGCGCAGCGTAACCCAACAATGTCATATCCGCGAACATAAAAAAGCCCGCCTTGCGGCGGGCTTTCTGTTTGCCGTAAAGACAGCCTGATTTACATCATGCCGCCCATGCCGCCCATGTCGGGCATGCCGCCACCCGGCATACCGGCTGCTTCTTCCTTGGGAATCTCGGCAACCATGGCTTCCGTGGTGATGATCAGACCGGCCACCGACGAGGCGTTCTGCAGGGCTGCGCGGGTCACCTTGGTCGGGTCCAGGATGCCCATCTTCAGCATGTCGCCGTACTCGCCGGTCGCCGCGTTATAGCCAAAGTGGCCCTTGCCGTCTTCCACCTTGTTCAGCACCACCGAGGCTTCATCACCGGCATTGGCGCAGATCTGGCGCAGCGGTTCGGCCATGGCGCGACGCGCGATGTCGATGCCCATGTCCTGGTCGTGGTTATCACCCTTGAGATCGGCAATGGCTGTACGGGAACGGATCAGCGCCACACCGCCACCGGCTACCACGCCTTCTTCCACCGCAGCGCGGGTAGCGTGCAGGGCGTCTTCGACGCGGGCTTTCTTTTCCTTCATTTCGACTTCGGTCGCGGCACCCACCTTGATGACGGCCACACCGCCGGCCAGCTTGGCAACCCGTTCCTGCAGCTTCTCCTTGTCATAGTCGGAGGTGGCTTCCTCGATCTGGGTACGGACCTGGTTGACGCGCGCCTCGATCTCGTCGTGGCTGCCGGCACCATCGATGATGGTGGTGTTTTCCTTGCTCACCAGGATGCGCTTGGCGGAACCCAGATCATCGATGGTGGTTTTTTCCAGTGACAGGCCGACTTCCTCGGAGATCACCTGGCCACCGGTGAGGATAGCGATATCCTGCAGCATGGCCTTGCGACGGTCACCGAAGCCCGGCGCCTTGACGGCACAGACCTTGACGATGCCGCGGATGCTGTTGACCACCAGGGTAGCCAGCGCTTCGCCTTCCACGTCTTCGGCAATGATCAGCAGCGGCCGGCTGGACTTGGCGACGCCTTCCAGGATCGGCAGCAGGTCACGGATGTTGGAGATCTTTTTGTCGAACAGCAGCATGAAGGGATCTTCCAGTTCGGCCTGCATGTTCTGCTGGTTGGTCACGAAGTACGGCGACAGGTAACCACGATCAAACTGCATGCCTTCCACGACGTCCAGCTCGTTCTGCAGCGAGGAACCTTCCTCGACCGTGATGACGCCTTCCTTGCCCACCTTCTCCATGGCTTCGGAGATGATGCCACCGATACTTTCGTCGGAGTTGGCGGAAATGGTGCCGACCTGGGCAATGGCCTTGGTGTCGGCACAGGGCTGGGACAGCTCTTTCAGCTTCTCCACCACCTCGGTTACGGCCTTGTCGATACCGCGCTTGAGGTCCATGGGATTCATGCCGGCGGCTACCGCTTTCATGCCTTCGCGCACAATGGCCTGGGCCAGCACGGTTGCCGTGGTGGTACCGTCACCGGCCACGTCGGAGGTCTGGGAAGCGACTTCCTTCACCATCTGGGCGCCCATGTTCTCGAACTTGTTGTCCAGCTCGATTTCCTTGGCGACGGATACGCCGTCCTTGGTCACCGTGGGAGCGCCGAAGGCCTTGTCCAGCACCACGTTGCGACCCTTGGGACCCAGCGTCACCTTCACGGCGTCGGCCAGGATGTTGACACCATGCAGCATCCGGTTGCGGGCTTCGGTGTCGAACTTGACGTCCTTTGCAGCCATTTCCTCTTGCACTCCTGATTACGTAATTACGTACGGGTTGTTCAGCGATTTCGTTCCGGCGATCCGACGATCCGGGGCGTTCAGGCAGCCTTGGCGGCGGCCTCGTCCTCGATGATCCCCAGAATGTCGCTTTCCTTCATGATCAGAAGCTCCTCACCATCGAGGGTGACTTCGGTGCCCGACCACTTGCCGAACAGGATCTTGTCGCCTTCCTTCACCGACATCGGGATCAGCTCGCCCGAATCCTTGCGCGCACCCTCCCCGCAAGCGACAACGATGCCTTCGCTGGGTTTCTCTTTCG
>DRQL01000134.1 GCA_011371465.1 Gammaproteobacteria bacterium
GGCGCATGTGGGAATGACAGTCGGCCGGTTAATCAGGGGCCACTCCGGTAATAGTAATACCTCTGGCGCATTTATCCAGTGCGGGTAGCCACAAGTGAGGCAGCCATGACCGCCATTACTGCGAACGGTGCTTTACCCCGGGTATTTCCGGTAGCGGTGGTACTGCGTTACCGGCAAACACCCCGGCATCCCTGGCAGGAAGGCAGCTGGTCGGTGGATGGCATTGTGGCGGGGCAGCAGGCCGGTGACGCGGGGCAGGAACGCCTGCTCATCCACAGCGCCGGGGATATCCGGCTGTATCTCTGTGGTGGTTTCACCGTGCAACGCTACCGCGACGAAGCCGAAAGCTATTACCAGAACCTGATGGCCGAAAAACCGGCTGCTTTTGTACTTTGCCAGCGTGAAGACAACGGCGAAATCACACCACGCCAGGTGACACTCAGTTATGCCGAAGCAACGTCCTACATGGAAATGGAGGAGGACGTCTACAATGTGAGCTTGCCGCCGGAGCTGTATTGCTGGCTTGAGCAGTACGTGCTGGAGCATTACGTTCCGGAGAAGAAGAAAAAACGCAAACGCGAAAACTGGAAACAAAACGATGCGCTGCCGCCGCGGCATGTACGGCACGAGGCGCACCATGGCTGAGGACTACAACCGCCAGGCGCGTTTTCTGCAGCGCTGGTCGGAACGCAAGCAGGCCAGCCGGGTGGGCGAACCCGCTTCTTCCCGTGCGGATGGCGTGCCCGCAGTGGCCGCGGATGCGGATTCGCTGCCCGGAAAAACGCCGCTCGACGAACTGACCGATGCCGATATGCCGCCGCTGGACAGCCTGGACGAGCACTCCGATTTCACCGGTTTTCTTTCTCCAAAGGTCAGCGAAGCATTGCAGCGTCAGGCTTTGCGCAAGCTGTTTCAACTGCCATCCTTCAATGCTACCGACGGTCTGAATGATTATGACGAGGACTACACGCGCACCAGTGTTCTCGTCGACTGGGTGGCTGACCGACTCGCGGAGCGGAAGGAATGGCAGGATATCGTCGCTGACGGAGAATCGGCGCCGACCGATCAGGTGCTGGAAGAGCCAATGCCCGACCGGGAAGACGAATCGAATGGCGAAGATAGCAAGGAGGAGGTGTGACCCACGCCGCTGTTGGCGAACCTGGTACGCAGTCCCTGCCGTTGCAGGCCGTGACCAGAAACGGCCAGGCCCGGCAGGCGGCGCTGCGGGCATACAGCGGCTATACCTGTGCACCGACGCCCGGCGTGGCCTACTGTTCCAGCGGGCGACTGCTGATCGTCGGGCCGATCGACCAGGCTTTGCCGTTGGCTCAACAGGCCGTGCAGGCAGGCATCACCGCCTGTCATCTTGTCACTCTCGCTGGAGATAAGCCGGACAAGGCTGCACGCGCAGCGGCAGGCCGGTACGGGATCACGTTCAGCTGTGGCGAAGTATTTGCGTTAACTGGCTACCTGGGGGCATTTCAATACCGGGTCAGGGAACAGGGGGACGCAAACGGTGTTTCCGGCACGGCCGACCTGGTCCTGGACCTGGGACCGTCACCGCTGTTTGAGCAGGCCCTGCCGCCGTTTGGTTACCAGGCCGCGGGAGAGGTTGACGCGGACCCGCAGGCGGCCCTGTCAATGTTGACCGGGCTGGTCGGTGAATTCGAGAAGCCGCAGTATTTCCGCTATGACGCCAGCATCTGCGCCCACGGCCGCAGTGGCATCACCGCCTGCACGCGCTGCCTGGATACCTGTCCGACCGGCGCGATTCAATCGCTGGGCGAGCAGATCCAGGTTGACCCGTACCTGTGCCAGGGCGCCGGCAGTTGCGCCACCGCCTGCCCCAGTGGTGCCATCACCTATCGTTACCCGGACCTGGCCGACACCCTGACCCGCTTGCGCCGGCTGCTGGAGACCTACCGTGAGAGTGGGGGAGAACGGCCGGTGGTACTCTTCCACGACCGGGAAAACGGGGTCGCACAGATCCGGCAACAGGCCGCGGACCTGGCGGAGAATCTCCTGCCGGTGGAGGTCGAGGAAATCGGCAGTGTCGGCCTGGACAGCTGGTTGTCGGCGCTGGCCTTTGGTGCCGAACAGGTCGGGTTACTGCAGCCCCCCGGCGTGGTGGCGAGCGTCTGGCATGAAGTTGAACTGCAGCTGACGGTCGGCCGGGCGATGATTGCAGGGATGGGTTACGCGCCCGACCTGTTGCGCCCCCTCACGGAGGCGGATCTGACGGTCTTCGGTACGGAGATCCCTGCCGGGCCGGCGCGAGATGCGGGCCGCTATGCCGGCCTGGACGAGAAACGCAGCATGCTGCATCTTGCCATTGAGCACCTGTACCGGTTTGCACCGGCACCGCGGCCGTTGGTAAACCTGCCGCAGGGTGCACCGTTTGGCGAGGCCTGGGTCGATGCCGAGCGCTGCACCCTGTGCATGGCCTGTGTCAGTCAGTGCCCGGGTCGGGCCCTGCAGGCCGGTGATGAACTGCCCCGGCTGACATTCATCGAAGCCAACTGCGTGCAGTGCGGCCTGTGTTGCCGCAGCTGCCCCGAGGATGCCATCGCGATTTCACCCCGCTACCTGTTTGACAGCGGGCAGCGGCGCATCGCGCGGGTCCTCAACGAGGAGCAGCCGTTCCCGTGCGTGGTCTGTGGCAAGCCGTTTGCCACCCGCTCGATGATCCGGCACATCAGCCGGCAGATGGGACAGCATCCCATGTTCCAGGGCGCGGCAGCGCGGCGCCTGGAAATGTGTGAAGACTGTCGGGTCAGGGACATGATGCTGGCCGAGCTCCCGGAATCGGAAGGTAATGGCCCATGACGGCGCAGGGTACTGAAAAACATGACGATGAACAGTCGCCGGAGGACAGCGGCCGGGCGGACCTGTACCGGTTGTTGGGTAACCTGCTGGCTGCGCCACCGCAGCAGGCGACACTGGACGTTGTGCAGCAATTGAGCGTTCCCGTATGCGGTGAGGCGTCCGCCGGGCTGGAGCAGGCCCTGCGCAGTCTGCGCGACGCGGCCGGTGCAGCGACTCCCGGGAAGCTCGAGGAAGAATACTTTGCCCTGTTTATCGGCCTGGGCCGCGGGGAATTGTGCCCCTATGCCTCCTGGTACCGGACCGGCTACCTGATGGAGCAGCCGCTGGCCATGTTGCGCAGCGACCTGAAACGCCTCGGTTTTGTGCGCCGGGAGGGGGTGGGTGAACCTGAAGACCATGCCGCCGCCCTGTGTGAGGTGATGGCGATGATTATTTCTGAAACTGTACTATCCTGTGGGGATCAGCAAGAATTTTTTGAGCGCCACCTGCGCCCCTGGTTGCCGCAGTTTTTTGCCGACCTGGGCCAGGCAGAGCACGCTGATTTCTACCGTAGCGTCGGATCTGCGGGGCAGGCGTTCATGAATATCGAGCAGCAGTATTTTTCCATGCTGGTCTGATACAGGCCGGCAGCCACCAGGATCCTGTGACAGGAGGACGCTGTGAAACGCTCTGATACGCATCATTCCACCACCCGTCGAGATTTTCTCAAGGGCCTTGCCGCCACGGGCGGGGCAACGGCCCTGCTGGCTGCCAATGCCGCACCGCTGATCGAGCCGGGCAGCCCGCTGACGCCGGTGCAGACCGATGACGGGCACGGGCAGGGTTATCGTCTGACCCGGCACATTCGTGATTATTACCAGACGCTGCGCTAGGGCCTGTCAACACGTACCAAATGGGCACTGCCGGGCTGTCGCGGTCAGGACATGTGTGGTTTTTGCAGGAGCGCCGTGCTTCGGCGCGACAGCAGGTTATCAACCAGAATGGAAGACGGGGCTGCTGTCTGCAACCGCATTTCCCCGGCAGGCGTTGCTGAATCGTTATCAGGAGGCTGGAAATGAAACTGACGCGTAAACATGTGACTGAGGCAGCGACGCCACGGAGAAGCGGCGGTGCGTTGATGGACCGGCGGACTTTCCTCGCCCGTTCCGGTGTTACGGCCGGTGGTTTTGCCGCGGTTGGTTCCCTGCCGCTGGGGATGATGCAGAAGGCCGTGGCGGCGGAGACCACCGGTGAAGCCGCAGCTGCTGAACCGATTCGCACGGTCTGCACCCATTGCTCGGTGGGCTGCGGCATCTACGCCGAGGTCGAAAACGGTGTCTGGACCGGCCAGGAACCCGCCTTTGATCATCCCTTCAACCGCGGTGCGCACTGTGCCAAGGGCGCCTCGGTGCGCGAACACGGGCACGGCGAACGGCGGCTGAAATATCCTACCAAGCTGGTCAACGGCAAGTGGACCAAAGTCAGCTGGGAACAGGCTGTCAACGAGATCGGCGACCAGATGCTGCAGATCCGTGAGCAGTCCGGCCCGGATTCGGTGTACTGGCTGGGTTCGGCCAAGCACAACAACGAACAGGCCTACCTGTTTCGCAAGTTCTATGCCCTGTGGGGCAGCAACAACGGTGACCACCAGGCGCGTATCTGTCACTCCACTACCGTTGCCGGGGTAGCCAATACCTGGGGCTACGGGGCCATGACCAATTCCTACAATGACATTCACAACAGCAAA
>DRQL01000135.1 GCA_011371465.1 Gammaproteobacteria bacterium
GCGGATGCTGTCCCACGCGCCGGGAAAATCCACGAACACCAGCAGCGTGAGCGGCCAGACATACAGCAGGCCGCGCAGACCGTGTTTGGCTACAATCAGCAATACCCCTGCCAGCCGAATCAGGCGCTGCTGGCCCGAGTTGTAGCGCGCCCGAAAAACCGCCTGTTGCAACTCACTGCTCAATGCCCGCCAACCTGCACACCCACCTGCGGCATGCCGGCCAGACCGACCGCGCGCGCGTGCTCCTGGAATGCCGGGTTTTTCCAGAAAAAGGCTCCCGGCATGGTAGTTGGGATCACGAGGACGTAGAACAGCGCGCGACCGATCAGTGCCGCTGCGCCGAGCGTCAGTGCGGCCAGTGCCCACAACACCAGGGCAGGCGCGCCGGGTAACACGGATCCGGTGATCAACAGCGCGGCCGTCAGCATCAGGCCGTTACGCAACCAGTAGGTCCTGCCGAAGGTCGTGGTCTGTTCCAGCCAGGCGGCCTGACCTTCGCCGCTGTGATGGCGCAGGTAAACGGCATGACGGTAGAGCCCGAAGGCTTCCAGCGCCAGCCCGGCCAGCGCCAGCCCGGCCAGTACCTGTAGCAGCGCCGTGTAATCGCTGCCCTGCGCGGCCAGCAGCGGTACGAAAACCAGCGCCACTGCCAGCGCACCCAGGGTCAGCATGCTGGCGTAGAAACTGCTCAGCACCTGCCAGTGGTTCCAGAACGGGCGCGCCGGGATGCGGTAGATGCGGTGCATGAAATAGATCGATGCGGGACCGGCCAGTACCGCCAGCCAGCCGGACAGGTCGCGCACGCCGTTCACCAGGCCCTGCGGCAGCCAGCCAAACAGCTGCGGCAGGCCGCTCAGCACGGCGTAGACACCCAGCAGGTTATAGAACACCGCCACAGCCGCGACTTCCCGGCTGACCGGTGAATGGCGCAGGTTGTTGAACGCTCGGTAGAAGCGATGTGGTCGCCCGAGATGCAGGGTGGAAATCACCAGCGCAAAGGTCTGTAACGCGATCAGGCCGAACAGGGTCACCGGGTAGGCCAGCGGGTGCGCGGCGGCACTCAGGGCTGCCAGCCCGAACTGCGGTCCGAGAAACAGGACCAGGAATGCACCGACTACCGCCTGGGTAATGAGGGTGAAGATCACCAGCGGGTTTTCCCGCGAATGCAGCTTGCCCAGGTTCCATTGCATCGGTCGCTTGCTGCGTGGCAGTGGTGCACTGTGATACCCGCCCTGCCCGCCTTTTACGCCCGGCTCCGGTTTTGCGTTCTGTTCGTCACGCAGGTAACGGATCGGTGTGCTGTCGGTGCGGCGCATCTCCCGCGGCAGGCTGCGGGTCTGCTGGAAGCGGATATTGGGGTTGGTAATGGAGGTATCGGGGAAACCCGGGATACTGGTGGCGAGCTGTTCGCGGTGGTCCGGCGTGGTTTCGATCACGCCGAAGTCCAGCGCGCCACCCAGGCAGGCGGACGCGCAGGCGGGCTTCAAACCGACTTCCAGGCGATCGACACACATGTTGCACTTGGAGACATGACCGGCGACCGGGTCCAGCTGCGGGGCGTTGTAGGGGCACACCCAGGTGCAGTAGCCGCAGCCGAAACAGATATCCGGGTCCTGCAACACGGCGCCGTACTCGGCGAACTTGGTGTAGGCGCGTGTCGGGCAGCCCTTGAGGCACACCGGGTTGTCGCAATGGTTACAGGCCATGGAAATGTTCAGGCGCGCCACCGCCGGGTAACTGCCGCCTTCCAGGTAGCCGACCGAACGAAACGCCAGGTGCGCGGGAGTGTCGTTCTTTTCCGCGCAGGCGGCTTCGCAGGCATGACAGGCAATGCAGTTGTCGGCGTTGAAATAGAAACCGTGCTGTTTGTAGCGGCTGGGGTTATCACCGACGCTGTGGTCGCCGTTGATATTCAGGCTCTGGCCGGCAAGCGGGTCGTTTTCGCTGACCAGCTGGATCGGTTTGCCGTAACAGTTGGTTTCCGGCGCCTCGACCTGCGGCACGAAGGCGTAGTCCGGTTCGTTGTCCCTGACGTTATACATATGCACTATCATCCGTTAGCCGGCGCCCGACACCCACCCGTAGGAGCGGTCTCCTGACCGCAAAAAACCGATCGATCCGGACTGCGCTGTTCGCGGTCAGGAGACCGCTCCTACGGGGTGTATCCGGCATGCTAGTAGGCCCTGGCTGCCAGGTTGATCGCAGCGGCGGCCTGCTGGTCTTCCACCGGCTCCACGCGCACGGCGCACTGTTTATACGCGGGCTGGCGCGAGTGCGGATCGAGCAGGCCGAGGCTGACGCGGTTGACGCATTCGTGGTAGTGGAACGGCACGAAGATCATGTTGCGCGGTACGCGCTGGGTGCACTGCACCATGACGATGGCGTCGCCGCGCCGGGAGACCAGGCGCGCATAGGCGCCGTGTTCGACCCCGAACTCGGCGGCTGCGTCGGGGTTCATTTCCATGTAGGGGGTCGGACTGAACTTGTTCTGGTTGCCCAGTTTGCCGGTGCGCGTGCGGGTGTGGAAATGCTCCACCACGCGGCCGCTGTTCAGCCACAGCGGGTATTCGTCGTCCGGGCGCTCGTTGTTATCGACAAACGGCAGCGGAATCAGCTTCGCCCTGCCATCAGGGTACTGGAACACGCCGTCGGTATACAGGCGCTTTGCCCCGGTTTCCTCACCGTCACGGCAGGGCCACTGCAAACCACGCTGTTGCTCGATGCGGTCATAGCTCATGCCGGAAATATCAAGCAGGCGACCCTTCGATAGTCGTTTCATCTCCTCGAAGGCCTGTTCGGTGGTCTCGGGGAAGTGCGGTTTTTTGTCGCGCTCGATGCGCTTCGCCATTTCGTTGAATATCCAGAAGTCCGGCTTTGACTCGCCGAACGGCGGCATGACATTGCGGATGAGGTTGACGCGGCGCTCGGTGTTGGTGAACACGCCTTCCTTCTCGGCCCAGATGGCGGCCGGCAGGAACACGTGGCTGTACTCGTTGGTTTCCACGTCGGCATAGGCATCCTGCACCACCAGGAACTCCAGCTTCTCCAGTGTCTTGCGGATACGCGCGGTATTGGGCATGGAGGTCATGGGGTTGGTGGCGATCAGCCACAGCCCCTTGATCTGCCCGGTCTCGATCGCGGGCAGGATATCGGTCATGAACAGGCCGCGCTTCTTCGGGAAAAAGTCCTCATCGATGCCCCAGAACTCGGCAATCTCCCTGCGGTCCTGTGCTTTTTCCAACGCCCGGTAGCCCGGCAGACCGGAACAGGACGACCACTCGCGGGTGCCCATGGCATTGCACTGGCCGGTGATGGACAGGCTGCTGCCACCGGGCTTGCCGATGTTGCCGGTCACCAGGTTCAGGTTATTGATGGCGACCACACCATCGGAACCGTGCGTGGACTGGTTGATGCCCATGGTCCAGATAGTCATGGCCGCATCGGCGTTGGCATAGACCCGCGCGACGTGGCGAATGGTGTCTTCATCGATCCCGCAGATCTTCGAGGCCGTGCGCGGGTCATAGTCCTGCACCGTTTCCCGGAAGGCCTCGAAATCGGTGGTGTGGGCGCGGATATAGTCCTCGTCCTGCAGACCTTCTTCCAGGATGACGAAAGCCAGGCTGTTCAACAGTACCACATCGGTACCGGGGCTGATGGGCAGGTGCAGATCGGCATTCTGCGCCAGCATGGTGACGCGCGGATCGACCACGATCAACGGGAAGTGCCGTTTCTCGCGTGCCTCGCGCATGCGCCAGTAAATGATGGGGTGCTGTTCCGGCAGGTTGGAGCCGATGGCCAGCAGGCAGTCCGTATGCTCGAAATCGTCGTAGCAACCGGGCGGCCCGTCGGAACCGAAGGAGCGTTTGTAGCCCGACACGGCCGAGGCCATACACAGGGTGGTGTTGCCATCGTAGTTGTTGGTCCCGACCACGCCGCGCGCCAGTTTGCCCAGGGTGTAGAATTCCTCGGTCATGATCTGGCCGGTGGAGACAATGGCAAAGGCATCGCGACCGTGCTGTGCCTGGATACGCTGTATCTCCGACGCCGTCTTGTCCAGCGCCTGGTCCCAGTTCGCTTCCCGGAACGGTTCGTGGATACGTTCGCGCAGCAACGGCACCCGGCCACGGCCGCCACTTTCAAACAGCTCGTACTCAAAGATTCCCTTGATGCACAGCTTGCCACGGTTGACATCGGCATCACCGACACCGCGCGCGGAGACCGCCTTGCCGTCCCGGTTCAACCCGACCTCGATGGCGCAGCCGGTCGAGCAGTACCCGCAGGTCGTGTACTTCCACTCTACTGCGCCCTTGTCGGCGAGCTTTATGGGGTTCTTTTTGTTACGTCCGAAAAGCATGCACTGTTTCCTGGCTGTTCGCTGTTGCTACTCAAGGGGTAAAAACGTCTGTCATTGCGAGGCGTGTAGCGCCGCGGCCATCTCGCCGGCATGGATGTAAACGGTTGGAGATTGCCGCGCTACGCTCGCAATGACGGTATTTCCCGCAATGCAGGCCGCCGGCCCGGGCGTTCGCGACAGGCGCCTTGCGCACGCCTGCGCCTGAAGCCCGGCGCGAATGACCGGGCCGGCGGCCGTCTCGAAGCCACCTGCCCACAAAACACCCGACTACAAATTCGGACACCCCTCATCCGGCGTCAACGACAACATCACCAGCTCGCCTTCAATCTTCACCGGGAAGCGCGCCGCACATCCTTCATCCGGTGCAACCGCCTCCCCTGTATCCAGCCCGATCTTCCAGTCGTGCAGCGGACAGGCCACCCGCTTGCCGTGCACAATACCCTGTGACAGCGGCCCGCCCTTGTGCGGACACTTGTCACGCAGCGCAAAGACCTCGTCATCCACGGTGCGGAACACCGCGATATCACCCTCGGCACGACTCACCACCCGCGCGCCCTGGCGCGGAATATCCTCAACCTTGCCGACCTCAATCCAGTTACCGTCACTCATGTCTTTACCCTACCTGCCTGATCGGCGTAAATTCGTGCGCCTCGCCACCTTCGGCGCGCTCGGCCCACGGATCGTCCTGGGCAAATTTCTGCGCATACAGGAAACGCTCGGCCAGTGCCTTGCGACCCTCGTCGTCCTCGACAATCTTCTCTTTCACATAGGTCAGGCCGACGCGCTCCAGCCAGGGCGCGGTACGCTCCAGGTAGTGCGCGTTCTCGCGGTACAACTGCATGAAGGCCGCCGC
>DRQL01000136.1 GCA_011371465.1 Gammaproteobacteria bacterium
GGATTTGTACGTTTGGCTATCTCTGGAATCAATTCCAGGCACACGGCTTATTACAGCCAGCTTTTCCCGTAAAAACCGCGTAGATCATGTAGGTCGGGTTAGGTACGCAGTGCCGTAACCCGACATCGTGCCTGTCGGATTACGCTAACGCTAATCCGACCTACGGGGTAGGTGCGGAGCCATTGACCGGTTTCTGTCGTTCATCACAGGATACTCACCGGGAATGCGCAGGTCAGGCAGACTCATCAGGACGGACAGCCCGGTGTGCTGCGGGCGATCTGCCCGGCTATTTCCTGGCTGAGTCCTGCAACGGCATGGCTCATGGCGCTGACATATTCCGGGTAACCCGGGCCTGCCGGGGTTTCTTCAAAGCGGAAACGGTGCGCAGCGAGTTCACAGCGTTGTTCACCGTCAAGCAGGCGCCAGACACCTTCAAACCTGGCCACCTTTCCTACCTCTCCGTCGAAGCGGAACACCTGCACGGTGACCTGGAAATCCGGGTGATCGCTGCTGGACCAGGGATGCAGCAGAATGCTGTCGGTATGCAGGCGACTCATCAGGTTCTGCGCCAGCACGCGCGTCAGGTCCCGGTTCAGGTCGCCACCCCAGCGGTCGAACTCCGACAGGCCGAGGCGATTGGGTTCCGGGCGTGTCACAATCTGCGGGCGATCGAAAAAGTCCGGCATGGTGATCGGACCCAGCCCGACACTCAGTGATTCGGTCTCTGTACTGCGGCCGGCAACCGGTGTACCGGGTTCGGCATTCAGCACATAGAAGTCGGCGGGTCGTGAAGCACCCCCGATACTGCAACCGGCCTGCAACAGCACCAGTACGACCACTAAAAGGTAATTTTTCTGCATCATGTTCGTGTCCTCAGGGTGCGCCCTTGCCTTTGATCAGTGCTTCCGGATGTCGTTCCAGGTATTCCGCCATTACCCGCAGCGAACGCGCAGCGGCACTGAATTCCTTCAGCGTATCCTGCAACTGGCTGCCGATCTTGCCATCGGAGGAAGCACTGGCTTCCAGCGTCGCCATTGCCCGGTTTGCTGTCTGTAATGTTTTCTGCAGTTCGTCCGCCAGTTCCGGAACGTCCTCTTCCAGCGAGGAAGCCAGCGCGGAGGTCGACACCATCAGTTTGTTGAGATTGCTCAGGGTGCCCTGCAGGTCCGCTTTTTCCAGGCGGTCCAGGATCTTGTTGATGCTGGCAACGATGCCTTCCAGCGTGTTCGGCAGGGTCGGGATTTCCGGGTAACGGCCATCGGTGAGCATCACCGCGGGCGGCGCATCCGGGAACAGGCCGATCTCCACAAACAGCTGCCCGGTAAGCAGGCTGCCGGTCTGCAGACGCGCGCGCAGGCCGCGCTTGACCAGCTCCTCGATTCTCGCCACCGGGTCTTTTTCAAACCGGCTTTTTTCCTGCTTTCCGTTATCCGCCTGGTCGATGTCCCGGTACGCCTCGGTACGCTGCGGTTCCAGGTCGATCACCACCACCGGGCCGACAATGCCCTTGTGTTTGGGGTCAGCACCCAGGTCAATCGACTTTACCGTACCCACCCGGATGCCACGGTACTCAACCGGCGCCCCGACGCTCAGGCCACGCACCGTACCGTCAAACCTCAGCACAAAGGTCGCGGTCTGGGTGATGGGTCGCTCCAGCGCCTTGCTACGGTTTTCATACAGGGTAAATACCGTGTTCTCACTGGCAACCGGGGTATCCAGAAACTCGGGCAGCGTCTCGAAAGCAACGCCGCCACTGAGCAGGGACATCAGGGATTCCATCTCGAATTTTGCACCCGACGCATCCATGGAAATGCTTACCCCGCCCACGTTCCAGAAATAGGTGCCGGTGTGCACATACTTGTCGTAGGGCGCCTGCACAAAAACGCCGATATCGACGTAGCTGTAGTCATCGGCCAGCTTGTAGTCGGTAATCTCGCCGATATCGAACTGACGAAAGTACACCGGGGCACCGATGGAAATGGAACCCAGTGATTCAGCCCGCAGCCGGAACCGTGTGCCTTCCTTGTCGATGGTGACAATCGGGGGTTTCTCCAGCCCGGTAAATGCCTTCTGCGGCTTCCCCGCTTTATTGGGTTCAAACGCGATATAGGCGCCGCTCAGCAGGGTACCCAGGCCGGTAATGCCGCCCGCTCCGACACGCGGCTTTACCACCCAGAAACGGCTTTTGTCCGTCAGGTACTCTCCTGTACCCGCCAGCATGGTGATGCTCAACTGCACGGCTTTCAGGTCTTCCGTAAAATCCACCCGGTTGACCGTACCCACCGTCACGTCCCGGAATTTCACCTGGGTCTTGCCTTCCTCGATGCCCTCTGCCGTGTGGAAGGTAACCGTGATCTCCGGGCCTTTTTCGGATTCGGTTTTGTAGAACAGCCAGCCACCGACCAGCAGCGCAACCAGTGGCAACAGCCACACCACCGGGAAGCCCTTGCTCTCCGCATCCACGATTGCCTCAGGCACTTCCTCGATATCGCCTGGCTGGTTTGGCATTGTCATTACTTTTCTCCCTGGTAATCCCAGATCAGGCGCGGGTCAAAATTCATGGCCGAAAACATGGTCAGTATAACCACCGCGGAGAATGCGATGGCACCCGCTCCCGGCTCTATGGTTGCCACGGTACCTACGTTGACCAGTGCCGCCAGCAGCGCCACCACAAAAATATCGACCATCGACCAGCGCCCGACCAGCTCCACCACCCGGTACAGTCGGGTGCGCTGCTGCTTGCGCCGGGGTGACTTGCGCTGCACGGTAATCAACAGGTACAGCAGCGCGATCATTTTCAGCAGCGGCACCAGCACGCTGGCGACAAACACGATCAGCGCCAGCGGCCAGTCCCCGTGTACGAACAGGTAGATCACACCACTCAGGATGGTATCAGACTGTGATTTACCGAACGACACGACCGTCATCACCGGGTACAGGTTGGCTGGCAGGTAGGCAATCATGGCGGCAATCAGGAAGGCCCAGGTCTGGCTGAGGCTGGCCGGTTTACGCAGGTGCATGGGAGAACTGCAGCGCGGACAGTGGGTGTGACCGGCGGCCGGCAGGTGCAACAGCAACCCGCAGGTATGACAACTCGCCAGGCCGGCGTCTATGGCCCTCATGGGCGCTTTCTCCGCGGAACACCCAGCCTGTGCCACAACAGGTGCCGGTCAAACGCGGAACTCGCCGCTGCGAATACCAGGATCAGGCCCACGAATGCATACAGGGAATTCCCGGTATGCATGGTCGCCATGTTACCCAGTTTGACGAAAGCCACCAGCACGCCCAGCATGAACACGTCCAGCATCACCCAGGGTTCCAGGTGACCAATCCAGGCCAGTAGCAGGCGCACCGCGGGCCACGACTGCCGGAAACGCACCGACAACATCACGTACAGGCCGCTTGACATCATTAACGCAGGCGCCAGGATGCTGGTCAGGAATACGACGACTGCGAGCTCTCCCATACCGGCGTTATACATCGCGCGGGACGCGCCAAACAGGGTGCAGACTTCCTTCCGACCCCCGATCTCCAGCGTCAGGAACGGGAAAATATTGGCCAGCAACAGCAAAACCAGCGCGGTAATATACAATGCGATGGGACGGTCCAGGCCACCCCGGGGGTTACGTGCCAGCACCGCACCACAGACGTGGCATCGCGCAGTCGCCCCGGGCGCCAGCACGGGAACGCGATGCAGTTCATCGCATTCATGGCAGGCAGCCATTTCGGCAAGCGCGGTAGCGGCGCGTTCAGGCATGCTCATAGCGGGCAGATTATCCACGCTTTCCAGGGCGTATACCAGCCCTGCCGTAAACTGATATTTGACCGGCGAAGCGGTATAGTTAGGTTGAATCGACGCGCCCGTTACCGGAGGAAGCATGAAACATCCTGTCAAGTTGCTCACCGCCCTGCTGCTGTTTCTGGCAACCATTGCCGGGCCGGTTGCCGCGGAAAGCCTGAACGTAGTCTACAGCGGCAAATGGCCCCCCTATGCCGACGCCAGCCTGCCCGGGCAGGGGCTGGGCGTCGACCTGGTCACTACGGCATTGCAGCGCGCCGGCTACGAAACCATCCTGCAGATCGATTCGCTGGACCGGATACTGGAAGGCGGCAAGCTCGGGGTATACGACGTGTTTGCCACGCCCTGGTACAGCGACGAACGCAACGAGTACCTGGACTACAGCAAACCGTATCTCCAGTCCTATATCCGCTTCGTGAAAAAGAAAGGCTCCGATATCGAGTTCAACAGCGTCAGCGACCTGAACGGCCTGCTGATCGGCGTGGTGCAGGACTACGCCTATGACGAGGAATTCAACCATTCACGCAAGCTGACCAGGATCAGCGAACGCAACCTGATCCAGAACCTGCTCAAGCTTAAACAGGGTCGCCTCGATCTTGCCGTGGACGATGAACTGGTGCTGCTGTACGAGATCAACCAGTACATGCCGAACAGCCGGGATGATTTTGTCATCCTCCCCAAACCGCTGGCGGTACGCGGTATCCATATCGGCGTCAGCCGGGAGAATCCCCGTCACGCCGAGATCGTGGCCGCCTTCGACAAGGCCATCGGGGCCATGAAAAAAGACGGCAGCTACGACAGGATTCTGCAGAAACATTTTGCTTATATAAAGAACCCTGCCGGCAAACCGGTTCAGAAAGAATAGTCGTCGACGGGAGCCCCGCTGTCTGCATCCGTGTTGTCCGGGGTTTTGAAAATCGTCTTCAACCAGGACATCAGCCGGTTCTCTTCCGGCTCTGCTTCCACCACAGCCGGCGCCGGCGCTGACGCTTCGGGGGCGGACGCCACCACGGGTGGCGCGTCCACACGGGACTGCAGCGCCAGCAAGCGGGCATCGCCTGGCATGACACGAAGTCCCCGCGCTATATACCGCCTGGCCTTGCTGCGGTCCTTTTGCGTCAACGCCCGGTTACCCAGCGTGACATAGCGCTCCACGATCTGGTCGAGGCCGAACAGCGCTGCGCGGTTACCCGGTTCCAGCTCCAGCACCTGCTGATAGTACTGGTAGGCATTATTGTCCGCCGGGATCAGCAACCGGTAGTCACGCACGGCGCGTTGTCCCAGGGAAAGCAATTCGATGATGCGATCTTCGCGCGACCGGGGCGCCGGCCTGTGTTCTTCCGGAACCGCGACCGGCCGGGTAACTTCGGGTTCGGCTACCGGTCCCTGCGGAGCCGCCGGTGTAACTGCTGCCAACACCACGGGCTCTACCGGTTCCTGCATCGGCCCGGGCACACCTGCCCCGCCCTCTTCTCTTGGCGGCACAGCGGGATCTCCCGGCGTCCGGGCTGCCGGAACCACTGTGCCCGGACCAGGCAGCGACGGCTCACTGTCGGAGGATGAATGCATGTCCACGGGCGACATGGCGCCGGCATCGTCACCGGCGATCTCCACGACCGGAGCAGGTACCGGCGGCGCCGGGGTATAGGGAATACGGGGGATCGCTTCATCCGCACGGGGAACGGATTCATCACGGTCGACCTCTTCCGCCCGGGCAAGCAGCAGCGGATCGCCTCCGGGTTCGGAGGAAGAAACCGTACCTGTTTCTGCCGGAGCAACCGCTGCTGCCGGGGTCGCCCGTTCCGCCGGCCTTTGCTGCATGGCACTGTATTGCCCGGCCGGCTTGTCGGCAGCTGAATCCAGCAGCAGGGTCAGCGCCAGGGCCGTTACCACCAGGGCACCCAACCCCAGCGCCGGCCGGCCACTCAGCAGCGGTTGCCGCTCGAACAGGCGCTGTACCGCACCCGGGAATCGGTGCAGCGACTCCTTCACCTGCTGGCAGACGGAACTTGCGAACAGGCTGGACAGGCGCTTGCCCAGGCGATCGGCTGCGGCGACCAGGTATGATTGCGCACGCCGGTGTTGCGACGAGGGGGGTGACTTCCAGGCGGGAATACTCACCTGCCCCGCAGTCCGACGCGGACGGGGTTGTGTGGCAGCCGATCCGGAGGATGCCGGCGGCCGGCACCCGGACAGCTGTTCTTCGTTTTCCACCCCCGCTTCGCCCGTTACCACGGCTTCCCTGATCGCACCGGTAACCGACCGGGTGCGGTCCGCAGCTGCTCTCTGCGTGTATTCAACCCCGCTTCGTTGCCCGACGTCAGCCGCCGGGGCCGCTTCCGGTAATTCAGCAGCCGATGCCGGTGTCAGTGGCGCAGCGTGCAGTGCCAGGTCTGCGACAGACAACGTACCGTTTTCCAGCCCGGCCAACCCGGCATCTTCACTGGTTTCACCGTTCAACGGCGCCAGGCGTTCTTCCTGCATGGTACCGGCGACCTCAAGGACATCACGCTCATCCAGCGTATGCTTCTTCTCCATGAAACCGTCCAGCAACAGTCTTGTGCAGATCTTGTTGATATGCCTGGGCACGCCCCTGCTGAAGCGGTAGATCGCCAGCAGCGCTTCCCCGCTCACGGCGGGATCACCCTGCCAGTCCGCCTTGCGCAAACGGTGCTCCATGTAGTCGCGGGTATCGGTAAGACTCAGGGGATCGAGGTGGCAAGCCCCGATCACGCGCTGCTGGAACTGTTCCATCGCCGGTTCCCGCATCAGGTCGCGCAGTCGTTCCTGCCCGACCAGGAACAGCTGCAGCAAGGGGCGTGAGTCCAGTTGCATGTCCGCCAGCAGCCGCAGTTCCTCGAGCGCCGGGTAGGAAAGTCCCTGCGCCTCATCGATGATCAGCAGCACCCGTTTCCCGGCGCTGATCTGCTCGATAAAGAACCGCCGAAGGCGCACCAGTACCGTTGCCTTGTCCAGCCCCTCCACGTCCAGGCCATAGGCATACGCCACCACGCGCATCAGGTCGGACGCTTCCACGTTGGCGGTGGCCACGCGGGCGGCAACCACCTCGGAAAGTTCCAGCTCGTCCAGGAATACCTGCGCCAGCGTGGTCTTGCCGATACCCGGTCGGCCGGTCACCATAATGAAGCCCTCGCCCAGTTTCAGTGCGTACTGAAGGTAGGCATAAGCCTGTTCATGACCGGGGTGGCGGAAACAGAACTTGGGATCCGGCGTCAACCTGAACGGGTTGTCACTCAGATGGTAGAAAGCTTCGAACATAACGCATTCCCCTGCACTTACACTCGTTTTTTGTTTGAACTTCTTGATGGGGTTCTGGTTACCAAGTGTAGCATATTCAATATGGATTATATGACGGGCCGACGGATGTCTCCGGCATAGCGATAGCACGGTATGAAGGATCGATTGATCAGGGAATCTCCAATCAATTCGGAATTCACGTCATTGCGAGCGCAGCGCAGCACTCTCATACATTGGAATCAATCACTTGGAGATTGCCGCGCTGCGCTCGCAATGACGAGTTAACCGGGGGTTCCCCGGTATCTTACGCGGCCCGGATGAGGTGGCGAGAATTGAAACAGGGCTGCTTCATGGTTTCCCGCTGACACCAAGCGCCGCGGCCACGATAGCGGCCTGTTGCGCCTGGTGCACTTTCAGGCTGCCTGACGCGGACGAGGCCTGCCCGGGCCGGCTGACGCACTCCAGTTCGACAGCGGCGCCCAGCGCCTGCTCGAGGTGATGTTTCTGACTGTACCAGGCACCCTGGTTGCGCGGTTCTTCCTGGCACCAGACCGCCTGCCGGAGCGCGGGATACTGTTGCAGTTGCTGCACCAGTGCTGCAGACGGAAACGGATATAACTGCTCGATGCGCAGGATGGCGGTATCCTGTATGCCCAGGTTGCGGCGCTGCTCGACCAGGTCGTAGTAGACCTTGCCCATGCAGAGCACCAGGCGCGTAACCCGGCTCGCGTCGAGCGCATCCACCTCACCGAGCACGGCATGAAAACGACCTTCGCAGATCTCATTTACCGTGCTCAGTGCTGCGGGGTGACGCAACATACTCTTGGGTGTGATCACGATCAGCGGTTTCCGGAAACGCCGCAGCATCTGCCGGCGCAACATGTGAAACACCTGCGCGGGCGTCGACGGCACGCACACCTGCATATTGATCTGCGAACAAAGCTGCAGGTAGCGTTCAATGCGCGCGGAACTGTGTTCCGGCCCCTGCCCCTCGTACCCATGTGGCAGGTACATCACCAGCCCGGACAGGCGGCCCCATTTCTGCTCCCCGGAACTGATGAACTGGTCGATAACCACCTGTGCGGTATTGGCAAAATCACCGAACTGTGATTCCCAGATCACCAGCGCATCCGGTTCCGTGGTCGCGTAGCCGTATTCGAAAGCCAGCACGGCTTCTTCCGATAGCAGCGAATCGACCACCACGAAACGGGCCTGCCGGTCGGACAGGTTCTTCAGGGGGACGAAACTGTGACCGTCTTCCTGGTCGTACAGTACGGCATGCCGGTGAAAGAACGTACCCCGGCTGCTGTCCTGACCGGAAAGTCGAACGGCATATCCCTGCTCCAGCAAGGAGGCATAGGCCAGTGTTTCACAGAAACCCCAGTCGAGGGCTTGTTCACCCTGTACCATCTTCCGGCGCGCAGCCATGACGCGGGCCACACGGTTATGCACCTGCAGGTCTTCCGGCAGTCGCGTCATCCGTTCACCCAGATTCCGAAAACTGGCCGTATCGATCCCGGTAGGCACGGCCTCGTCCCAGTTTCCATCCACAAATCGTTTCCAGTCGATGGGGTGCTTGCGGGCCAGGCCGGTACTGTCCAGCAGGTGTGGCACCACCGGATCACCCTGCTCCAGTCGCCGACGGGCAGTCTCCACCAGTGCCTCCGCGTCCGCTGCGGCAAGCACCTGCTGTTGCATCAAACGCTGCGCATAGCGCTCACGCGTGGTTGGCAGAGCGCGGATTTTCCGGTACATCAGTGGCTGCGTCACCGCCGGCTCATCCGCCTCGTTGTGACCGTGCCGCCGGTAGCAGACCAGGTCGATCACCACGTCCTTGTGAAACTGCCTGCGGTAGTCGAAAGCCAGGCGAGCAACACGCACCACGGCCTCCGGGTCATCCCCGTTTACATGAAACACGGGGACGTTGATCATCCTCGATACATCGCTGCAATAGAAAGTCGAGCGTGCATCACGTTCGATATTGGTGGTGAAGCCGATCTGGTTATTGATAATGATGTGCAGCGTGCCACGCGTCTTGTAGCCGCGTGTCTCCGACAGGTTGAACGTCTCCGTAACCACACCCTGGCCGGCAAAGGCCGCGTCACCGTGAATGACGACCGGCAGCACCCGGTCGCCGGGGTGATCCTGCCAGCGGTCCTGGCGGGCGCGCACCGCGCCTTCGACCACCGGGCCGACGATTTCCAGGTGCGAAGGGTTGAAAGCCATGGCCAGGTGGATCGGGCCACCGGGGGTATTCATGTCCGACGCAAAGCCCTTGTGGTATTTCACGTCACCCGAGCGGTTGGTATCCAGGTTCTGTTCCTCGAATTCGCGGCACAGCA
>DRQL01000137.1 GCA_011371465.1 Gammaproteobacteria bacterium
GGTAGGCCTGGGCACGAACGCGCGCGATCTTGATGGGCGTATGAAACAGGGTGTAGGCGACCTGGCAGGCAATCATGTTGGTTTCGTCGCTGTTGGTAACAGCCAGTATCATGTCCGCGTCTTCGGCACCCGCACGCGTCAGCACCTCCGGGTGCGAGGCCGGGCCGGCGACCGTGCGGATATCGATGCGATCCTGCAGGTCGCGCAGGATTTCGGGGCGGTTATCAACGACGGTGATATCGTTGGCCTCGCTGGCCAGGTTCTGGGCGACGGACCAGCCGACCTGGCCGGCCCCGAGGATGATGACCTTCATTCAGGGCGGACCCTGCAGGCGGCTTTCCGGTATGACGCAGGCACTAGTCTCCCCCTTTTTTGAAATCGATACCCAGGCCGCGCAGTTTGCGGTACAGGTGGGTGCGTTCCATGCCCACGCGCTTGGCCAGCTTGCCCACGCTGCCGCCCACCTCCTGCAACTGGTGCTGGAGATAGACCTTCTCGAACTGCTCGCGCGCCTCGCGCAGGGGCAGGTCCAGCGGCAGTGTAGCGCTGGAGCCTCCGGTCTCCCCGCTTTCGCTGACATGCTGCAGCACATCCTCCACCTCATCGACATCGATCACCGGGCCATTGCCCAGGATCAGCAGGCGCTGCACCAGGTTTTTCAGTTCCCGGTTATTGCCGGGCCAACCGTAGTTGCGCAGGCGGTTCTGGGCGGCAATGCTGAATTCCCGGTAAGGCAGGTTTTCCTGCACCACGAAGCGGTCCACGTAGAAATTCAGCAACTCGGGAACGTCTTCACTGTGTTCTCGCAGGGGTGGCACCGTCAGCGGCACCACGTTCAGGTGGTAATAGAGGTCTTCCCGGAAACGACCTTCCCGGACTTCCTGCTCCAGGTCCTTGGAGGTGGTTGCGATCACCCGGATATCCACCGGTACGGGCTCGCTGCCACCCATGCGCAGGAAGGAATGACTCTGGAAGACACTCAGCAGGCGCGACTGGGTCTGCAGGTCCATGTCGGAAATATTGGTCAACAGCAGGGTGCCGCCATTGGCCTGCTCGAGACGCCCGTAGACGATATTGTCGCCGTCCTCGGAACCGAACAGCTCGGCGGCCGAATGCTCGGCGGACATGGAACCCACCGCCACCTCGATGAAAGCGTTGTCCCGCAGGGAACTCTGGGCGTGGATATAGCGCGCCACGACCTCCTTGCCGGCACCGGCTTCACCGCTGATCAGCACCCAGGTGTTGTGCTGCGCGATGCGTCGGGCCTGGTCACGCAGGGCCTGCATGACCTCGCTTTTGCCGGCCGGTTCGCTGACCGGCTGCGCCTGGCGCTTGAGGCCGATGTTTTCCTGCTGCAGTTTCTCGGATTCGAGTGCCCGCTTGACCACCAGCAGCAGCCGGGCCAGTGCGATCGGTTTTTCGATAAAGTCATAGGCGCCGAGACGGGTGGCTTCCACCGCGGTCTCCACCGTGGCGTGTCCGGACATGATAATCACGGGGCAGGGCAGACCACCCCCTTCGGACCACTCGCGCAGCAGCGTGATACCGTCAACATCATCCATCCAGATATCCAGCAGGATCAGGTCCGGGCGGCGCATGCGCCGTGCCTGGCGCGCGGTTTCACCGCTTTCCGCAACACTGACCTCGAATCCCTCATCCTCGAGGATTTCCTTTACCAGGTTACGGATGTCAGGTTCATCGTCTACCACCAGGATGTGGCCGGAGGACATGTTAATTCCCGTTGCTCATGGAGTCGTTACTGTTTAATTATCACTGAGAATCGCCGGCTATTATAGAGCAGCGCGCATTACGATAAAGCTTTTTGGGTTTCAGCATGGAATTGCAACTCGATACAGGCATGATGCTGCGGCGTATTCTGGGCCCGGATCTGGCCATTGTGCTCTTCCACGATCTTTTTGACGATAGCAAGGCCCAGCCCGGTGCCGCGCGTCTTGGTCGTCACATAGGGCTCGAACAACCGTTCCAGCACCTCGTCCGAAAAACCGCTGCCATTGTCCTCAAAGGACAGGCCGATATAGCGCTCACCGGCGTCCAGTATCCACCGGGATTTCACCAGTAATTCACCCCGCGGCTGCTGCCGCACGGCTTCCAGGGCATTACGGAACAGGTTGTGCAGCAGTTGCCGCAGGCGGCCTGCATCGCCGTTCAGCATCGGCACCGGCTCGACCAGGTCCAGCTGGATGTGCAGCCGGGAGCCCTTGTAGAGGTCGGCCACGTCGCGCAGCAGCTCATACAGGTCCACCGGCTCCAGTTGCAGCATGGGCGCGCGCGCGTAGTCGCTGAACGCATTGACCATTTCCTTCAGGGTTTCGACCTGCTGCACGATGGTGCGGGTGGCCCTGTCCATGACTTCTGCCTCCTTGCCGCTCATACCGGCCAGGTACTTGCGGCGCAGCCGTTCCGCCGACAGCTGTATCGGTGTCAACGGGTTCTTGATTTCGTGTGCCAGGCGGCGCGCGACGTCCCCCCAGGCCGCATCGCGCTGCGCCCGGATCAGGTCGGTCACGTCGTCGAATACCAGCACCTGGCCACCGCTCGATTCATCACTGACGGGCAGGGCGGTGCTGCGGCACAGCAGCACCCGGCGACCGGCGCTGTCGAACAGTTCGACCTGCTCTTCCCAGTCCTGGACACCTTCTTCATAGTGCTTGCGCACCAGCGAGAACAGGGGCTCGAGAAAGGCGTAGCGCTCGGCGATGGTATCCAATGTGTGCCCCAGCTGGCCACTGAGGTCGATACCGAGAATCTGGCAGGCGGCTTCATTGACGGTGCGCAGCTCACCGTATGTGCTGATACTCAACACGCCCGAGGAAAGGCTGCCCAGCACGGTTTCCAGGTAGGCGCGCTGCCCCTCCACTTCCTGCTGGCTGCTGTGCGCCTGGTCACGGGCTTTCGACAGTCGGCGCGTCATGTCGTTGAACAGCCGCACCAGGAAACCGAGTTCATCCTCGCTGGTCACCGGCAGACGCCGGCTGTAGTCGCCTTCGGCGACGGCGCGCGTGCCTTCCGCCAGGATCCCGATGGGCTCGACCATGCGCCGCGCGGAGTAGAATGCCGCCCACACCGCCGACAACAGGCTCAGTACCAGTACCAGGGACAGGGTGAGTATGTAGCTGTACTTGAGCGGCTTGCGCAGGTAGGCCAGCTTCCGGTAACGCACCACCTGGTCCTCCACATTGTCCGCCAGCCTGCTGAGGCGTTCCGGGATGCGGTACAGGGCCTGCAGGGTCAGCGGTTCCACGCCGGACTTGGACACCTGTACCGGCACCACGGCGCGCACGTACAGGCCGGAATCCCCGACCGGGTCCAGTCCGACGTAGGAGCGTCCCTGCGCCAGCGACATCAGCGCGTGCCCGCCGGGGCGGCTCGGCACGATGTTGCTGCCCTCGCTGGTGCTGGAGGCTACGATACGGTTATCCAGGCCGAACACGCTGAGCTCGACGGCGCCGCTCAGCACTCGCAGGTCATACAGGCCGATGGGAATGGTAGCCGGGGTCATATCCGACACTTCTTCGGCAATCTTTTCCGTGATTTTCAACAGGTCGTTCAGGCGCACGTCCAGTGCGCCACGGCTCAGCTCGAGCGCATCGTCCAGTGCTTCCTCGATCTGCACGTCGAACCAGGTATCGATACCGCGCTGCAGGAACTGCAGGGAGAAGTAATAGACGATCGAGATCGGAACCACGGCCAGGATCACGAACGTCACCACCAGCCGCGAGGTCAGGCGCGCCCCCGGCGCGCGCGCCCGGTACTGGGAGACCAGCCAGTACAGGTTGCTGCCGATCAGGCCGGTCAGCACCACCAGGCCCAGGGCATTGAGCAGCAGCAGCCAGGAGTACAGCTGGCCGAAGCGTTCCGAGTTGTGGGTAGCGTCGCTCATCAGGGACAGCGACACCAGCAGCACACCAAACAGCAGCAGCATCGGCCAGATGCCCAGCCGGGAATGCCTTACGGCTTGAGCGGCCATTGCTTCCAGTTGCCTTTCAGGCTCCACGCCGAACCCAGGTAGGCCCACAGGCGTACCGGCGTGGGCAGGGCTTCCACATCGATATCCGCACGCATGCGCACGACATACCGCCCTTTCGGGTCCAGCAGCTTGGCATCGATCAGGGGCAGGTCGTACACGTTCCCTATATATTCAAGCGCCTCGTTCATGGTGCGAAAACTGAACTGCGCGCCGGTACTGAAGTTCCGCACCAGGTAGTAGCGACTCAGGGCATGGTACTGCAGCTTGAAGCGCTGGCGGAGCTCGGCCACCTGCTCGGACCACAGCCACGGGCGTTCCCGCAGCACCTCGACACGCAACTCGATCAGCAGCGGCACACCGTTGTGCAGGGCGTCATACAGGGTTTCATTGAAATCAAAATCAACGTGGGCGCCCAGGCGGTACACGCCGTCCACCAGCAGGGTACGGGTATTCGAAATCGTGGTCTCGCGCGCACACAGGGGAGCGGCCAGCAGACACAGTGTCAGTAACAGGCACACAGCCCGGCAGGACGGGTAACGAACAGCAAAAGCATCCAGCGTATTTTTCGGGTTTAGCGTCACAGGCTGTATTTTTCAGGCCCTGGTCAGACAGGCAAAATAGAATCCGTCCATGTCATGCTCGCCGGGCAACAACTGGCGCCCCACCGGCTGTACTTTACCCCACTGTGCCTGCAATGGAAGCTCGCTGGCATCCGCGTGCCGTTCCAGGAAGGCCTGCAGGTTATCGCTGTTCTCCTGACGGAATACGGAACAGCTGGTGTACAACAGCATACCGCCAGACGCCAGCAAGGGCCATAACGACTCCAGCAGGCGCTGCTGCTGTTGTGACAGGCTGCGCAAATCGCTGTGGCGACGCAGGCGCTTGATGTCCGGGTGGCGACGCACTACGCCACTGGCAGAGCAGGGCGCATCCAGCAAAATGCGATCAAACGGTCGTTGATCCCACCAGGAGGACGGATCTCCGGCGTCCGCGGCCAGCAAATCGGCCTGCAGCTGCAAACGCTGCAGGTTGTCCTGCACCTTCTGCAAACGCCTGGCATCGATATCCAGCGCCAGCAGGCGTTGCAGCCGGGGCGCGGTTTCCAGGATATGCCCGGTTTTGCCACCCGGCGCTGCACAGGCGTCCAGCACCCTGTGCCCGGCCTGCACGTTCAGCAGGGTCGCGCACAATTGCGCAGCGGCGTCCTGTACAGATACCCGGCCGGCACGAAACCCGGGCAGGCTGTCGACCGCGACGGGCTGCTCCAGGCGCAGTGCCGCCGGCGCAAACGGCTGCTCCCGTGCCTCGATACCGGCGGCGCGCAGCTGCTGCAGGTACTCGGCTCGCTCCACCTGCAGGCGGTTTACCCGCACCACCATCGGGGGGCGTTGATTACCGGCTGCCAGGATCTGTTGCCAGTCATCCGGCCAGTCCTGCTGCAGGCGTTCGATCCACCAGTCCGGGTGCGACCAGCGCGCAACCGCATCGTTGTCGAGGTCCTTCAGCAACCCGGGCGCCTGACGCTGGGCGTTGCGCAATACCCCGTTCACCATGCCGACCGCCCACTTCTTGCCCAGCTGACGGGCAACCTCCACGGTCTCGCTGACCGCCGCGTGCGCCGGCAGTTCCAGCATCAGCAGCTGGTACAGCCCGACCAGCAGCAAGGCGTGCAGGTCGCGGTCTTTTTTCTTCAGCGGCTTGCGCAGCAGGCGGGACAGCAGGGCTTCCAGGCGGTAACTCCAGCGCAGGGTTCCAAACGCCAGTTCCTGTGCCAGCGCGCGCTGGCGCGGGTCATCCAGTACTGCCAGCTGTCTTTCCAGCAGGCCACCCAGGGACTCACCCTGGTCCAGTACCCGGTGTACGAGCAGTGCGGCAGTTTTGCGGGGCTGGCTGGACACGCTGACCGGGGCTTACCCGAACACCACTCCGTCGACTGTGCGGGCATTGAGGAAATCCGCCGCGCTGAGCCGTCTGGCACCGGGCATCTGTATCTCCAGCAGGCGCAGGCAACCGTTGCCGCAACCCACGTCGATGCCCTCTTTGCCGGCGGCCACCACTTGCCCCGGAAGTCCGGAGCCCTCGACGGCGCGCGCCTCCCAGATACGCAGTGTTTTACCGTTATACCCGGTGTGGGCTACCGGCCAGGGATTGAAGGCCCGCACCTGGCGCTCCAGGCGGTCCGCATCCTGCCGCCAGTCGATTCCTGCCTCGCTTTTATCCAGTTTAGCGGCATAGGTCACCTGCGACTCGTCCTGGATGCGCGCTGCGAGTGCATCTTTTTCCAGGTCATCGAGGTGCGCCGCCAGCAGCTCGGCGGCCAGCCGGCTCAGGCGATCGTGCAGGCTTCCCCCGGTGTCGTCGCTGCGGATCTCCGTTTTGACTTCGGCCAGTACCGGCCCCGAGTCCAGGCCCGCTTCCATCTGCATCAGGCACACCCCCGTCTCCCGGTCACCGGCAAGAATCGCGCGCTGAATGGGCGCCGCACCGCGCCAGCGCGGCAGCAGGGACGCGTGCAGGTTCACACAGCCGTGGCCGGGCAGATCCAGTACCGCCTGGGGGAGAATCAGTCCGTAGGCCACCACCACCATCAGGTCGGGCCGGAGTTCGGCCAGCTGCTGTTGCGCGTCCGCGGGCTTGAGGCTGAGTGGCTGAAAGACCGGAATGTCGTGCTGCAGGGCCAGCTGTTTCACCGGGCCCGCGGCGAGCTTGCGCCCGCGCCCGGCCGGGCGGTCAGGCTGGCAGTAGACGCCCACCACCGGGTGGCGGCTGTCCAGCAGGGCCTGCAGTACGGGTACCGAAAAATCCGGCGTACCCGCGAACACCACGCGCATCGTCATCCTCAGATAACCGGTTCAGCATGCTGTCCGGAAGGCGGGTCGTCTTCCCCGTGGCGCCGCTGTTTTTCCAGTTTTTTGCGGATGCGCTGCCGCTTCAGCTGCGACAGGTAATCCACAAACAGCTTGCCGTCGAGGTGGTCGATTTCGTGCTGGATACACACCGCCAGCAGGCCCTCGGCTTCCAGCTCGAACGGCTCGCCCTCGCGGTCCAGGGCCTGGACCCGGATCCGGTTGGCGCGCTGCACGCGCTCGTAGATACCCGGCACCGACAGGCAGCCCTCGTCCATTTCCTCGTGGCCCTCCGCTTCCAGTATCTCGGGGTTGATGAATACCCGAGGGTCGTCCTGTTCGCTGGAAATATCGATCACCAGCACGCGCTGGTGGACATTGACCTGGGTAGCCGCCAGACCGATACCAGGTGCCTGGTACATGGTTTCGAGCAGGTCATCCACCAGGGTACGCAGCTGCTCGTCCACCGTGTCCACCTGCCGGGCCCGGGTACGCAGCCGCGGATCCGGGAAATGCAAAATATCGAGAATCGCCATGTGATACAGGTCACAATTTAACAACAGAGATACCTATATACTCTAACATAATGATCGCTGGGCCGTTTGCGACGTCCCCGAAGTTTTGAAAGCGGGTAATTTTCGCTACACTCCGGCGCTCGGCTGCCGTTAACTATCATCAGATTAGTGCACTGGCACTGTCGCCGGGGCCACCAACAGACAAAAACGGGATTCAGATAAAGGGACGCCTATATGTCGATACTCAAGCCACTGGTACTGGCGCTGGCTGTACTGGCCACCGCCGTCTACGCCGACCAGGTCGTACTCAGGGACGGACACCCCGACCGCCACGTAGTCGTCAAGGGGGACACCCTCTGGGATATCTCGGAAGAATTTCTCGCCAGCCCCTGGTTGTGGCCGGAAATCTGGTACGTCAACCCGCAGATCGAGAACCCGCACCTGATCTACCCCGGCGATGTCATCACGCTGGTGTACGTGGATGGTAAACCCCAGCTGCGCGTGCAACGCGGCAAGGGCACCTTCAAGCTGTCGCCGAAAGTGCGCGAAGAGCGCCTCGACAAGGCCATCCCCACCATTCCGATCGACGCCATACAGCAGTTCCTCACCCAGCCGCTGGTCGCCGACCAGCGCACCATGGAAAATGCCGCATACGTGGTTTCCAGTGCCGACGAACACCTGATCGTGGGCAGGGGCGACCGCATCTATGCGCGCGGACTGGCTGATGACCAGGGCGACCGTTACCACGTGTTCCGTCCCGGCGATGCCTATGTCGACCCGGTCACCAACGAGGTAC
>DRQL01000138.1 GCA_011371465.1 Gammaproteobacteria bacterium
CGTGTCCGTGGCAATGGCCTCGATCTCGGGGACGATGTGTTGCGGTCGCTCGAATTCCACCAGCGCCCTGAGCGCTGCACCGTCGGTCATGTCGACCACATGCGCACGGTGCGCGACCTGGTGGCCGGGCGCGTTGGCGTAGCGGTCCACGGCAATGACCTCGACGCCGAAGCGTTGCAGGGCGATGATCACTTCCTTGCCGAGTTCACCGCTGCCCAGCAACATGACCCGGGTGGCGCTTTCAGTAAGAGGGGTGCCTGTTTTCATTTCGTATACTCTTCTTCAGTCAGGGTAATATTCAGGGATCCTCTGATTCATTCGAACAAGCTCGTCATTGCGAGCGAAGCGCGGCAATCTCCAACGGATTGAGTCCATAGCATGAGATTGCCGCGTCACTTTGTTCCTCGCAATGACGGAAATTCTGAATTACTCAGAGGTTCCCTGGATTCATCCGTCATACCGGCACAGGCCGGTATCCATGTCCTGCCAGCCGCTGCGTTCACTCAGAAAAACCACCAGCCCTTGTCCAGCGAATCTTCGCACTGCTTGAGCTGTGCACGGTAGCTTTTGGCGCGCGCATCCACCTTGCGCGCGACTTTCATCAACCAGGCCTTCTTTTTGTAGGTCTTGCGCTTAAATCCGCCATGACCTTCGTGGTAGGCCAGGTACTGGTTGTAGGCATCCCATTTGGAGATACCCAGCTTGCGGTGCGAAAGATCGCCGTACCAGCCGATAAAGTCCACCACGTCATCGAAGTCGTCACGATCGGCCCAGCGCCTGCCGGTGGATTTGAGGTACCAGTCCCAGGTGGAATCCTTGATCTGCCCGTACCCGTAGGCGGAGGACATGCGGGTCCAGGGAATGACCCATAACAGTTTTTTGCGCGGTGGCTTGGCGTCGTGCACGAAGCGGGATTCCTGGTAGATAATCGCGAGCTGCACGTGAATCGGCACCCCCCACTTTTCATAGCTGTCCAGCGCTGCGGGATACCAGTCATCCTTTTCGGTGAAAATTTCACAGCTGTCGCGGATGTTTTCCGGTGGTGTGGTTGAACAGGCAAACAGTGCAATGCCTGCCAGCAGGGACAGGGTTACCAGAACGACGGTTTTTTTGCGCAGCAAGGGCATATCTGGGCGCCAAGCATACCAGATTGCGCCCCGTCAGCCAGACAGCGGCGCGAAGGGGTATAGCCTGCTTTCGCGGTCAAGGAGACCGCTCCTACGATTTTGGGACACATGCCTGCAGGAGCGCCGACCTTCGGCGCGACAGGAGCCTGCTAGAAATGCAGGTAGAGCCCGGCGTAAGGCCCGTCGAACTCGACATCGGCAAACGAATCGTCGAAATCATCCAGGTCGAGCTTGATTTTGCGGTAACCGATATCCGCGCCCACGAACCAGGGTGAGGTATAGGTGACTCTCAGGCTGTAGTCGTAGAACGAGCTGCCCTTGTACTTGACCCAGGATCCGTCCGCGCTGATACCCAGGCCGGTCAATGGAAGATCGACCCCGACACCGGCATAGGCCATCGGCACCCAGCCGGACACATTGGCGGTTTGCGTCCCTGACACGGCGCCGGTGATGCGTGCCTTGCTGTCGATATACTTGGCATTGAGACCGAGGTCGATGCTGGCGACGGTATCCAGCGGGCTGTAATACAGGGTGATGTCAGTCTGATCGAGTTGCACCTTGCTGCTGACCTTCTCATTGAACAGGAAGGTGGTACCGCCATAGACGACGGTTTTGGTCAGGGTTCCGTTGGCATCCTCGTCCAGGTCGGTGCGACTGATGCGGATATTCGGCAGGAAGGGTACCGGATGTTCCAGTCCGACATAGTAATAGCCCAGGTTGCCGTCGTCGTAGCCCAGGTCCCGGTTGACGTCGATGTCGTTGGCCGAGTCCCTGGTCTGGTAGCGCGCGGTGCCACTGATGTCGTAGTTCCAGTAATTCGCTCCGACCGTTACACCCAGCAGGTCAGCGCCGGCGGCGGCCGGCAACAGGCAGGCCGTCAGAACAAGTGTGTGTATGTGACGCATGCGACGCCCTCCAGGCTGGCAGATTTGCGCTACACTAGCATAACGGCGGCCGGATTACGGGACTTGAGTCACAGTAGTCGCCCTGGACAAATCGACCGGGTATTTCAAGGATGAAATGCTGTATTCGGCGCTGGCTTTCCTGAGCGGCGTCTGCCTCTACCAGTACCTGCCGGGCATGGCGCCCGGCGCCTGCCTGTGGCTGTTTCCAGCCTTGCTTCTGGTGCTGCTGCCTGTTCCCCTGTTGCGCGCCACCGGCATGTGCTGCGCCGGACTGTTGTGGATCGCCTGGCAGGGCAGCCAGCTCGACGGTGCTCAACTGCCGCTGCGGCTGGAAGGTCGGGATGTCCTGGTGCGCGGTACCGTGCAGGGACTCCCTGAAGCGTTGCGCCAGCAGCGCCTGCGTTTCCGCTTCCTCGTGGAACAGGTTGAAACCAGGGGAGACTGGCAGGCGCTGTCCCTGCCGGTACGGGTTACCTGGTACCGCAACGCGCAGACTGTGCAACCCGGGGAACGCTGGCAGTTCCGGCTGCGCCTCAGACGACCGCGAGGTTTCGCCAATCCGGGCGGTTTCGATTACCGGCGCTGGTTACTGGCCCAGGGCATCCAGGCAACCGCCTACGTGCGCCGCGCCAGCACGGCCCGGCGTCTGTCGCAGCGCAGTGGGCAGCCGCTGGAACAGCTGCGGCAACGCGTGTCGGCACACCTGCAACGGCTACCCGTGCCGGAATCCGAGCGGGCGCTGCTGCGCGCACTGGCCGTGGGCGACCGCAGTGGCATGACGGCCAGGCAGTGGCAGGTGTTGCGCACCACCGGCACCAGTCACCTGCTGGCCATCTCCGGTCTGCACGTGGGTATGGTTGCCGGGTTGATGTTTTTTGTATGCCGCAAGGGCTGGAGCCTGCTGGGCAATCTGGAGCGCTGGCCCGCGCCGCGCGTGGCCGCAGCCGGTGCCGTGAGCGCGGCGCTGCTGTACGCCCTGCTGGCCGGTTTCCAGGTACCCGCGCAGCGGGCACTGATCATGATCAGCCTGTGGATGCTGGCCCGAATGTGGAACGGCAGCGTCGATCCCTGGCGGGTCTGGGCAATCGCGCTGCTGCTGGTCCTGTGCCTGGACCCGTTCGCGGTGACCGACGCCGGGTTCTGGCTGTCGTTTACCGCGGTAGCGGTGCTGATCCGCTTGACTCACGGCTACCGGGGGCAGGCCGGTCGTATACGCCACTGGTCCACCATACAGTTCGGCCTGCTGTTGGGACTGGCACCCCTGCAATGGTTGCTGTTTCAGCAGTTGTCGCTCAGCGCCCCGGTCGCCAACCTGGTCGCCATCCCCTGGATCAGCCTGACCGTGGTACCGTTGCTGCTGTTCGGCCTGCTGCTGTTGCCCGTTGCCACACTCGTCGGCGACTGCTTGCTGGAACTGTCCGCCCACAGTCTGTCGTTGCTGTGGTGGCTACTGGAACGGTGCGCCGCGCTGCCTGCCGGCCTATGGCAGCCCCCGAGCGTGGCACATGGATGGATGCTGCTGTCTGCACTCGGCGTGCTGGTACTGTTACTGCCGCGTGCCCTGCGCCTGGCACCCCTGGGGGGCCTGCTGCTGTTGCCGCTGGGCTGTTTGCAGCCTGCGCGCCCACAGCCGGGTGACCTGTGGTTTACGCTGCTGGACGTAGGGCAGGGGCTCGCCGCCGTGGCAGAAACGCATAACCGGGTGCTGGTATACGATAGCGGCCCTGCATTCCGGAGCGGTTTCAACACCGGCGCTGCGGTTGTTGCGCCGTTCCTGGTGTCACAGGGTTACCGGCATATCGACCGCCTGGTGATCAGTCACGCGGACCAGGACCACAGCGGCGGCGCGCGCGCACTGTTTGAGCGCATGGAAGTACGCAGTGTCCACGCCGGCGAACCGGGCGCCATCGACTGGGCCCGCTCACAGCAGTGTCGTGCCGGGCAGCACTGGACCTGGGACCGGGTTCACTTTGCCTACCTGGCGCCACGTACGACCGGTGAAGGCAATAACGGTTCCTGCGTACTGCGCATCGAAACGGCGGCCGGACAGGTGTTGCTGCTGCCGGGTGATATCGAGCGGGACAGTGAAACCCGGCTGGTCGAAAGCCACGCGCCGCGACTGGCTGCCGACGTGCTGGTGGCACCTCACCACGGCAGCCGCACCTCGTCGGGCCCGGCTTTCACCCGCGCCGTACGCCCGCGCTATGTGCTGTTCCCGGTCGGCTACCGGAACCGGTTCGGGTTTCCTGCGCCGGAGGTGCTGGCGCGCTACCGCCAGCTCGGCGCACAGGTGCTGGACACGGCGCGCAGCGGCGCCATACGGATACGCCTGGAAGCCGGGCGAGGACTGACCGTCGTGGAGACCCGTCGGCCGGGAAGCGTAGCGCACACACCCTGAGAGGCGGCGCTGGAACCGCAGGCCTTTCTACTGAAATCATTCGTATTTTCCACCAGATCAAGTATTATTCCCCCGGTTTGGTGCCAACAGGAAAGGAAGACATTACGTGTTTGAACTGGTAGCCGCGGGTGGCTGGCTTATGGCCCCCATCATCGCCTGTTCCATCATAGCCTTTGCGATCATTGCCGAGCGTCTGTGGACACTGCGCGTCAAACGGGTGATTCCCGGGCCACTGGTGGCCCAGGTCTGGGACTGGGCCAAGGAGAAGAAGCTGGACGTGGAACGCATGCAGGCCCTGCGTGCCGGTTCCCCGCTGGGGCGGATCCTGGCCGCCGGCCTGAGCAACCGCAATGCCAGCCGCGAGATTATGAAAGAGGCCATCGAGGATACCGGCCGCCACGTGGTGCACGAACTGGAACGCTACATCAACACGCTGGGCACCATCGCCGCGATCTCGCCGCTGCTGGGACTGCTGGGCACGGTCATCGGCATGATCAAGGTGTTTTCGGCCATCACCACCCAGGGGGTCGGCAATCCCGCGGCACTCGCGGGCGGTATCTCCGAAGCGCTGATCACCACCGCGGCCGGCATGGTCGTCGCCATACCGACCCTGATGTTCTACCGGTATTTCCGCGGCAAGGTAACCATGCTGGTCATCCGCATGGAACAGCAGGCACTGCGCATGGTCGAGGTGCTGCACGGTCAGCGCAGCCGCGAAAGCGTCGAAGGGCAGCAGTTGTGAACCTGCGCCGGTCCGAAAGCGACGAGCCGGAGGTCAACCTGACACCACTGATCGACGTGGTGTTCATCCTGCTGATCTTTTTCATGGTGTCCACCACCTTTCAGAAGGAATCACGGATCAACATCGAGTTGCCCGAAGCCAGCGCCGATGCCGTGGATGAAAAGAACGACGTGCTGGAACTGGTCATCGACTCCGAGGGCCGCTATTTCATCGAACAGCAGCAGGTCGTCAATACCGAACTGGATACCCTCAAGAAGGCCATCCGCAAGTTCCTCGGTGAGCGGACCAGCATCCCCGTCGTGATTCGCGCGGACCGGCGTACCCCCTATGAAGCGGTAGTGCGCGCCATGGATGCAACGGCCCAGCTGGGCCTGGTGCAGATGTCGCTGGCCACCAGCCAGCCGGAAAACGCGCAAGAGTGAAGTCACAGCCAGTTACGGCTGCCGCTCTGTACCAACGCCTGCTCGGTTACGCTGTACCGTACTGGCGTATCTTTATCATCGCCGTGGTGGCGATGGTCTTTTTTGCCGCCACCGATACCGGCTTTGCCGCCCTCATGAAACCCATGCTGGACGGTAATTTCACCGATCGCGATCCCGCCATGATCCGCTTCGTGCCACTGGCACTGATCGGGCTGTTCGTGTTTCGCGGCCTGGCGGGTTTTGTTTCACGTTACGGCATGAGCTGGATCGGCCGGCGCGTCATCCAGGTGCTGCGCCGCGACCTGTTTCACCAGCTGCTGCGCCTGCCGGCACGGTACTATGACCTCAATCCCTCGGGGCGGCTGCTGTCCCGCCTGACCTTCGATGTCGAGCAGGTGGCGGAAGCGACCACCAACGCGGTGACCATCCTGATCCGCGACAGCCTGACCATGCTGTTCCTGCTGGCCTACATGTTCTGGATCAGCGGCTGGCTGACACTGCTGTTCCTGGTCATCGGACCGGTGCTGGTACTGTTGATACGCGCCGTCAGCCGCAACTTTCGCCGCATCAGTCACCGCATCCAGGACTCCATGGGCGAACTGACCCAGTTCAGCGACGAGGTGATCCACGGCCAGCGCCTGGTGAAGGCCTTCACCGGCGAACAGTACCAGGAACAACAGTTCGAACAGGTGAATGAACGCAACCGCAGGCTGCACCTGAAAATGGCCGCTGTACTGGGCGCCAGCACACCGGTCGTGCAGTTGATCGCCGCCTGCATCCTGGCCCTGGTCATCTACCTCGCGACGCTGGAATCGGTCACCCGCGAAATCAGCGTCGGCAGTTTTGTGTCGTTCATCACCGCCATGCTGCTGTTGATGCAACCGATCAAGCGCCTGACCAATATCAATGCCTCGATCCAGCGCGGTGTCGCCGCGGCGCGCAGTATTTTCGAGGTACTGGATGAAGAGACCGAAGCGGACAGCGGCACGCTGGCGCTGCCACGCGCCAGCGGGGCGGTTGAATTCCGTAACCTGTACTTTGCCTACGACCCGGCCAAGGGCGACGTGCTGAAAGACATCTCCTTTGCCGTACAGCCCGGCCAGAGCGTGGCGCTGGTGGGACGTTCCGGCAGCGGCAAGACCACGCTGGCGAACCTGCTGGTACGCTTCTACGAACCGCGGCAGGGCGCCATCTGCCTGGACGGCGAGGATATCCGCCACTACCGCCTGGCCGACCTGCGCCGCCAGGTGGCGATGGTTGGCCAGGACGTCATCCTGTTCAACGATACCATTGCCCACAATATCGCCTACGGTCGCACGGACGAGGTGAGCGAAGAGGAAATCATCGCCTGCGCTGAAGCCGCTCACGCCATGGAATTCATCCGCGAGCTTCCGGATGGCCTGGCGTCCCGCATCGGTGACCGCGGTGTGCTGTTGTCCGGGGGACAGCGCCAGCGCATCGCCATTGCGCGCGCCATGCTGCGCGATGCGCCGGTACTGGTGCTGGACGAGGCGACCTCGGCCCTCGACAGCGAATCGGAACGCGCGGTGCAGGATGCATTGCAAAAACTGATGCAGAACCGCACATCGCTGATCATCGCCCATCGCCTGTCCACGGTGGAACACGCCGACCGCATCCTGGTACTTGACCAGGGCCGCATCGTGGAATCCGGTAACCACGCAACCCTGCTGGCACAACAGGGCCGCTATGCAGACCTGTACCGCCTGCAATTCAGGGAAGACGGTGAGTCCGCATGAGGCCCGGACAGCTGGAACAGGGCCTGCAGAAGCTCTGGTACGGTCAGACGCGGGCCTGGCTTTTCCTGCTGCCGTTGTCCTGGCTGTACTGCGCGCTGGCCGGTCTGCGTCGGCTGGCCTACCGCTACGAACTGTTGTCCTCCACGCAGCTCGATTGCCACGTACTGGTGGTCGGCAACATCACGGCAGGCGGCACCGGCAAAACCCCGCTGGTGATCGCCATTGCCAGGCGCGCGCAACAGGCGGGACTGCGGGTCGGCATACTGACACGCGGCTATCGCGGCCGCGCACGGCACTGGCCGCGGCAGGTTCACGGCGACAGTGATCCTGCCGAAGTGGGTGAAGAAGCGGTGCTGCTGGCGCGCAAAACCGCGGCGCCGGTCTTCGCCGGGCCGGATCGCGCAGCCGCGGGCAGGGCGCTGCTGCAGGTATCGCCCTGCGACCTGCTGATCAGCGATGACGGTCTGCAGCACTACGCCCTGCACCGGGATACCGAGATTGCACTGGTCGATGCGACACGCGGCCAGGGGAACGGTTTCTGTCTGCCGGCCGGCCCGCTGCGCGAGCCGGCCTCGCGTTTACGCCACGTCGATGCGGTGGTGCTGCTTGGGGAGGCACCCGGAAGACCCTGTTCTGCGTCTCTGCGGCCGGAAGCCGCCCGCGCGGTAGCCGATCCGTCGCAACGCCGTGAACTGGAAGGATTTCGCGGCCAGGCCGTGCACGCGGTGGCGGGCATCGGCAACCCGGAGCGCTTTTTTTCCAGCCTGCGCGCAGCCGGACTGGAGGTCCTGCCGCACCCGTTCCCGGATCATCACCTCTTTTCGCCCACGGACCTGGCCTTCGCCGACGACAGACCGGTTTTAATGACCGAGAAAGACGCGCTAAAATGCGAGGGCTTTGCCGCACCGGACTGGTGGTACGTACCGGTGGCGGCGCAGCCGGATGCCGCCCTGGAGGACTGGCTGGCCAAACTACTGCATCAGGATACCCGTCTTGGATAAAAAACTGCTCGACATACTGGCCTGCCCGGTCTGCAAGGGTCCGCTCGTCTATGACCGCGAACAGCAGGAACTCATCTGCAAGGTCGACCGTCTGGCCTACCCGATCCGCGATGACATCCCGGTCATGCTGGAAGAAGAAGCCAGGCAATTGCCTGCCGAAGAAGAAGTCTAGGAGCCTGTACGCGTGTCGCATGTGTACCGGGTAGTCATCCCCGCGCGTTATGCCTCGACCCGTCTGCCGGGCAAGCCACTGCGTGAACTGGCGGGCAAACCCATGTTGCAGCACGTGTACGAAGCGGCACGGCTATGCCGCGCGCAACAGGTCGTGATCGCCACGGACGACGAGCGCATCGAAACCGCTGCCATGGGCTTTGGTGCCGAGGTCTGCATGACGGCAGACACGCACGCCAGTGGCACGGACCGGCTGGCCGAAGTCGTGGCCAAACTGGGCTGGCCGGATGAGGATATCGTCGTCAACGTGCAGGGCGACGAACCCCTGATGCCGCCGGCGCTGATCGACCAGGTGGCCGATGACCTGGCGGCCAACCCGGACGCTGCGATTTCGACGGTGGCGACACCGATGGTTGCCGCCGGAGAGTTTTTTGACAGCAACGTGGTCAAGGTAGTGACTGACCGGGCGGGTTTCGCACTGTATTTCAGCCGTGCATCCATCCCCTGGGACCGGGATCTGCTCAACAGTGGCGTACAGGCGCTGCCGATTGGCATCGTGCCGCTGCGACACATCGGTATCTACGCCTACCGGGTCGGTTACCTGGGGCGTTACACGGAGATGCGCAGCTGTCCGCTGGAGCAGGCCGAACAGCTGGAGCAGTTACGCGCCCTCTGGTACGGCGAACGTATTCACGTGGCTGAAGCCTGTCAGCGACCGGGGCCGGGTGTCGATACCGAAGAGGATCTGCTGATCGCTGCGCAACTGTTGCAGGCCCGGCACAACGGGGCGTCCTGAAATCCTGCCGCCAGCGGTAGTTTAACGTAACTGGCCCGGGTCCAGCCAGCTCGTAATCACCGGGTTCAGCTCACCGTTTTCGTCAAACAGGTGCAGGGTGTGGCATTGCTGGACACGCCGGGTCGCTTCGCCGAACTGGTTGCCCTGGATCACCGGTTGCCGGTCTTCACAGCGCAATACCAGTGATTTTTCGCTGTCGAGGATTTCAATCACGCGGCAGGCATGCCCGCTGTACGCGACGCGCTTGCCGACCAGCCGGCGTAGTTGTTGCAGGAGATTCGTATCGATCACCCCGGCATCCTACGGGACCGCTTACCGGCAAGTCTACAGGCACCTGCCAACTGCTGACGAGGTCCGGCCGAAGTGCGCAGTATTCGGGGTGACTAAACCCCGGCGCCAGGCAATTTATTGAGGAGCTCTGATTCGTTCAGAATTTCCGTCATTGCGAGGAACGAAGTGACGCGGCAATCTCCAACCGATGGATTCCATTGCATGAGATTGCCGCGCTTCGCTCGCAATGACAAATTATCTGAACTTTCTTAAGTATGTATTCTATCATACTGTTTAATATATATTTATTATTTATAAATCTGTCATTCCGGCGCATGCTGGAATCCATCCGCCCGCGGCGTTCAACGCGCAGGATTTTGTCCGACCTTCGCCATTACTCAAAGCCACAACATCAACCCACAGGCAAAGCGATGACTGAGCAACGGGTGACTCGGGTACAACCGGATCTGGTAGTGCTGCAAACCGTTGAACCCGTCACAGGGAAGGGGATTACACAGGTCGGCCCGGTACAGGGTTTCCTCCTGCGCACCATCACCGTCCGCCTGCAGCAGTACGCTGGCTGCCGGCACCAGTTCGTCCCGGCCATTACGCGCGCTGATCACACACTCCACGACCACGTCCTGCGGTGACAGGCCATTCAGTCGTACCGCGACTTCGATGGGCAGGGGCTGGCCGGACAGGATCGAGCGGGCAGGGGGCTTCGAAAGGCGCACGGACAGGTTTGGCCAGGCCGCGGCCACTTTGCGTTTCCAGTCGGCGAGATCGACGGCACCGGCAGCCCGTTCACCGGCCAGCCGTTTACCCTGCCGCGCGGCGGGTCCGTAAAAATCACGCAGGTAATCGCTGGCCATGCGGATGTTGTTAAAGTGCGGAAGAACGGTGCGCATCGATGCCTTGGATTTTTCGATCCATGGCTGCGGCTCGCCATCCTGGTTACGCGAGAAATACAGCGGTATTACTTCGCGCTCGAGGATGTTCATCAGCTCGTTGGCCTCATGGGTATCCCGGCTACCCACATCCAGTTCAGGATGCGGGGTGATGGCCCAGCCGTTATGACCATCGAACGCTTCGGCCCACCAGCCATCCAGTACGCTGAGATTGATGGCACCGTTGATGGCGGCCTTCATCCCCGAGGTGCCGCAGGCCTCCTTGGGATACTCGGGGACATTCAGCCAGACATCCACGCCGGGATAGAGATCCCGGGCCAGGGAGAGATTGTAATCTTCCAGGATGAGGATCCGGCCCCGGAACTCCGGCCGGTTGGCCACGTCGGCGATTTCCCGGATCAATTGCTGCCCCGGCACGTCATCAGGATGCGCCTTGCCGGCAAAAATAAACAGTACCGGGCGTTCGCTGTCGCTGACCAGGCGTTGCAGCCTGGCAAGGTCGCGGAACAGCAGGGTAGCTCGTTTGTAGGTGGCGAAACGTCGTGCAAAACCAATCACCAGGATATCCCGGTGTGGTTCCGAAAGGTAACGGACTGCGGCGCGGGTTTCGGATTCCACACAGCCGTTACGCTGTGACTGGGCGATCATGCGGCTGCGCAGTTCCCTGAACATGGCGTTCTTGTGGATCTGCCGGACACTGCGGTAGACATGATTGGGGATATCGCCGATAAACTGTTTCCAGAAAGCCTGGTCCGTCAGCTTGGCCCGCCAGCCCCGCCCGACATACATATCGAACAGGGCGGCCCACGACTGTCCCAGGAAGGTGTCGACATCGACGCCGTTGGTCACGTAGGCGATCGGGTTCTCTGCCGGCGGGATCTGTGGCCAGAGATAGCGTTCCATCTCCGCGGCGACCTGGCCGTGGATGCGACTTACGCCGTTACAGAAGCGGGAACCACGCAGGCTCAGTGCCGTCATGTTGAAGACGCCGGGACTGTCCGGGGTTTCACCCAGCGCGAGCACACGTCCCTGGTCACCGCCCAGTTCGTTAATCAGGTCGCCAAAGTGACTGCATACCAGCTCATTGGGAAAAATATCGTGACCTGCCGGCACCGGGGTATGGGTGGTAAACACCGTGTTCGCTGCCGTCAGTTCCAGAGCACTGTCAAAGGCCAAGCCGGCAGCCACATATTCACGACAACGCTCCAGCACCTGGAAACCGGCGTGTCCTTCGTTGATGTGCCATACCGTGGGTGCCAGGCCGAGGGCACGCAGCGCGCGCACGCCACCGATACCCAGCACGATTTCCTGCTCGATGCGTGCCGCAGGCCCGCCGCCGTACAACTGGCTGGTAATGGCGCGCTCCTGGGGCGTATTCTCGGCCACATCACTGTCCAGCAGGTACAGCCGGATATTACCGACCCGTGCTTCCCAGACCCTGATCCTTACCGGACGCCCGGCGATGATTACGCTGATGTCGATGTCGTGTCCCTGCGCATCCTTCGCCTCGACCACGGGCAGGTCTTCCGGATCCACGTGCGGATAATCCGCAAGCTGGCTGCCGTCTCTCAGTATCCGCTGGGTGAAATAGCCTTCGTGGTAGAGCAAACCGACACCGACAAAGGGAATTCCCAGGTTGCTCATGGCCTTGCAGTAGTCACCGGCCAGGATGCCGAGGCCACCGGCATAGATCGGCATGCTCTGGTGAAAACCGAATTCGGCCGAAAAATAGGCGATCAGGTCACTGTCCATGTCGAAGATGGATTCGACTTCGGTCAGCGGCCGTTCCTGTATATAGGTATCGTACTCCGAGAGTACGCTGCGAAAATCACCGAGGAAAATAGGATCCCGCGCGGCCTGCTCGAGTTTTTTCTGTGCCACCCGGCGCAGGAATACCTTCGGATTGCTGCGACTCTCTATCCAGGTGCCTTCATCCAGGTGCCTGAACAGGCGGCGCACACCACGGTTCCAGCTGTAGTAAAGGTCATTGGCCAGGTCCTGCAGACGCTCCAGGCGCTGCGGCAGTTGCGGCCTTATTTCTACACTGAAGTGTGTTCCCGGCATACGCTTCCCGTTGCTATGTTCACACAGGCATACTGTTCGAAATTATGGGTGCAACCGCCCGCCAAGCAGCCGGCCCGCACTGTGTGGGGAAGAGGCTACGCCGCGGTATCACCAGCGTCAACAAAGGTGGATTGACGCAGGTCAATCCGTCGTGTTTCAGCAGCCGTAATCGTCCTGCAAGCGGTTGACGCCTGCATTTGTGGCATCTAGTCTTTAACACAAAATGATAACCGGCACGATTGGGGTAGAGGTTGCCACGGCAGGGGGCACAGTGGCTCCGCAGCAGGATATTCAATGGACGCACGTACACATCCCCGCACCCGGATTGCCGTTCCGGTACAGCTGCACTGCACCCGACGCGACCGCTACCACAACAGGAAAACCGGCGACATCAGTCCCGGCGGGCTGTTTGTCAGCGGCAGTCCCTGCGGTGCAACCGGTTCGGAATTCGAGGTGCTCGTGCCGTGCGAAGGCTCGGGCGACCCGCTGTGCCTCAATGCCCGGATCGCGCGTGTCGCACCCGGTGGGTTCGGCATGCAATTCACCGACGCGAGTCCCGGTCAGCTCAGGTTGCTTGAGCAGGTGATTCAGCCGAACTGGGACGGGAAAGATCCTTTCGAGGGCCTGATGATCTTTGCCGCACGCGAACCGGTCGTCGACCTCGCCGGCTGGTTGCGCCTGACCTCGCTGGTCTGCGGGGAATACCAGCGTTGTGCATTGTCACATGCACGTTCGGGTGCCCGCCTCGAAGCCACCGACCGGTAACAGGGGCCTGGCCCTGGCTAGAAATCCGCCCGGTATCCCAGGCTGATAAACCAGGCCGAAGAATCCTGCGTCTGGTCAGTGAAGTCCTGCGTCGACCACTCACCACCACCCTCCAGCTCAAAACGATACCGCTTGCGCCACCGGTAATCGATGCGCAGCGAGGGCGCGGCCGTCCACTGCGTCGAATTGTTATTGCTGTTGTCACGGTAATCGAGCCGGAACTTGGGGTTGATGCGCCAGACCGTCTGTATCGGGTAGCGTGTATCCAGGGTCAGGGAACTGATATTGCTGGTGCTGGTGTCGGAATACCGCAAACCCAGCACGCTGATGTCACCGTTTTTAACGAGGTTGCTGCCGATCAGCTGCAGGTTGTAGAAATACTCGTTACCGGTACCCGGTACCGCGTCCACACCGCCTGAACTGTTGGTTCCGGACAGCCTTGAGGCCGTCACGTCACCGCTGACCTGCAGCTTGTCGTTGAACGGGTGTGAAGCACCCAGCGTCAGTGTGGTGACATCGGCGGTGCGGTCTTCAGCCAGTTGCCGGATCTGGTCCTTGCTCAGGCTGTTCAGCAGATCGTCGAGCGACACCAGGGTCTGTCCCTGCAGGGCATTGGTCGTCGTCAGGATCGGGCTGTTGCGGTAGTCCACAGATGCATTGATCGTGGTGCGGTCCGGGAGGGTCCAGGTGCCCAGCAGAATCAGCGTGTTCAGTGAGTCATAGGAGATATCATAATCGACAAAACTGAGCAGGGACCGAACCGGGTCGAAATAACGCACCTCGCCGCCGATGGCACGGCGGTCGAGGATGCCATCGTTCTGCTGCTCGATGAAAAAGGCTTCAAAGTCCCAGGCATTGGCGAAGGTACCCAGGTCGGCACTGACTCCGTAGAGGTAACGGTCGGTCTTCAGGGAATCGCGGGTGGAGAACACGGGATAACCTGCCACTCCGTTGAGCGTCAGCCAGTCCGTAAGCTGGTATCCCAAC
>DRQL01000139.1 GCA_011371465.1 Gammaproteobacteria bacterium
AATTTCGACAGCGCAACCGGGTCACCGAGACTGGCGATGGTCAGCAGTTGGGTTGCGGGTGTGTCCGGCAGTTCGTCTGCGGAAGCCTGCGCCGGGGGCAGTGAATGATGCCAGCCGATCTGCAGCACGAGTCCCAGCAGCAATGCGGCCAGTATGATCCCGGGCACCTGGTGCACCGGCCGTTCGGCGGGTCGCTGGAAGGGGCGGAACAGGGCGATACTCATGGTTGTTCAGAAGTTTTTGCGGTACAGGTCAAACAGCGCCACGCCGGACAGCAGCAGAGCATAGACCAGGGTCTGTACGGCTACCGGGCCGAGCACGTCGAAGGATGCCGGGTACAGTAACCAGTCAGTGCGCGTAAACCGGCCAAGGTCCGGTAACAGGTACGCGAGTCCATCCACCACGCGGGTAAGCACAAACTGGGAGGTTTCCGCCTGGTTGGACAGTGGACCGTGTGCCATCAGTTGAATGGAGGCAATACTGCGGGCCAGCAGGTAGAACAGGATCGAGGCCGATATGGAGGCGGTGACCTGGCTGAAGGCAAAGGCAAACAGCAGGCTGAAGCCGCACACCAGCAACAGTTCCAGCAGCAGCGATACGCCCCAGGAGAAGCTCGAAGCTTGTGGCGACAGGAATATCATCAGGGCGAACAGCGGCACGGCGGTGAAGGCCGCCACCAGCGCGTAGCCACCCAGTTTACCCAGGTAGTAGCCCGCACGCGGTACCGGCAGGGACAGCATGAGTTCAACCGACTTGTCACTGAAATCGCGGTTGACACTGGTGGTCACGAACAGGATGACCAGCAGCACTGCCGCCAGGCGCAGGATCGACGCGGTAATGGCAGCCTGGGTCTGCGCGGTTTCCGTGATGGCCAGGTCGCCGGTAAAGGCGGCGATGCCAAAGCCGGACGCTACCAGGAACAGCACCAGCCAGACGAAGCGGGTGCGGAAGGCTTCCAGCGCGGTGTAGCGGGCAATGGCGAAGACGGGACCGATCATGGCAGTACCCCGGCACTGACCATGCGGTTAAACAGGATGTTGTCAGAAAGCCAGACCAGCTGGTCGTCGAACTCCTGGTTCAGTATGGTGCTGTAATCCCGGTACACGTAACAATGGTCGCCGTTTGCGTTGTCCTGTTCATCAACGCGCGCCGGTGCCTGGAGGGTGTAATCCGTTTTTGCCGTGCTCCAGATGAGAGCGGGTACATTGGTGGCTACCAGGTTGTTGGCGGTGTTGCAGCTTCCCGTGGTCGTGTGTATGTCAATTGCGTTGACGCCGGCACCGGCGCTGTTCAGTGTAATGCTGGCGGTAAACGCACCGTTGACGACATAGTTGACCTGGTGGGGCTCGCCCCATGCATCCCATTCACTGTCGATATCAAGCGTGATCCACGGCAGACGGCCGGTCGGGGGCCCCGGATTGTTCGGGCATGGCGCGTCTTCCAGGCCGTTACCAGTAGTATCGGGACAGGGCAGCCGTGTATTGATCAGTGCATATCCTATCAGTGCTTCACGCGCCTGTTCCAAAAGAGCGGCATTGTCAGCACGCTTCTCCAGCTCCTTTTGCGTGGATAGCGGGGTAAGCAGGCCGCCTACCAGCAGGGCAATAATGACCAGCACGATAGACATTTCGACCAGGGTGAAGCCGTTATGGAAATTCTGCTGAGTCATGGCGCGATTACCCGTAGCTGATCGTTGCTGCTGGTGTCCAGTGGCAGGACTTCAAAGGTAAGGTCGTCATTTCTGTTTTCGAAGCTGTCCAGCAGGTCGTTGTCATCTGTTATCGGCGACCTGTTGTTTTGTGACAGTCCGGGTAAGGGTGGCCCGCCGGCAATAAGCAGGGCGTCTACATCGTTTCGGTTACCGGAGGGAGCGTTAACGTTCAGGCGGGCGGCAGGAACACTGCCGCAGGCATTGGTTGAGCTTTGATCGCAGTCATCGGCAACAACGTACCAGATCATCTGGTCCCATCCGTTACCCACGAACCAGGAGGGCAAAGCAGCGCCGCCCCAGTTAGCCTGGGAGGTGCAGGTTGCACCGATGTTCACTGGAACCGTGCCGGCAGAGACTTCGCAGGCAGGAATGCCAGGTGGCGGAGTTCCAATGGCCGCAGGGTTTGGAAAATAGCTGTTTGCCTTTTTGTATAAATTTAGGCTGTTGGCGACTTCTTTCAGTACCCGGCGTTCAACTGCCTGTATCAGTTCGTCACGGGTAATGCCCAGCAGCTGGTCGTTGAAATCTCCGCTGGCAGTCGTCACGAAAAATGCATCATTGTTGGCGTTGTCTGCCTCCAGGTAGCGCTGGATATTATTCTGTTGTCCGCCGCTGCGTGTCTGGCCCTGCAGGCTCTTGCCGGGTGCGATAAGGATGGCCGCGTAGCGGGTGGTGCCGCCGTCGATGGTCAGTGCTGGTACCGTTTCGCTGTTGATAGCCGTGTTGCCGGTAAAGGCCGGGTCGACCACATACCAGAGACGCTCACCACTGCTGTCCCTGAGGTCGGGCAGGCCCAGTTTCTTCCAGGGGAACCTGAAGGTGACGTTCCCGGTGCAGGGTGTGGGTATGCTGGTGCCGGAGTTATTGCTGTCCGGGCAGGGCAGTTCTCCTGGCCGATTGGAGGACTTCAGCGCATACCCGATCAACGCGGCCTTGGCCTCGCCCAGTATCGCTGCTGTATCGGCGGCGCGGTCCAGCGCGGAAGGTGTGTGGTTCAGCCGTTTCAGCAAGGTGTAACTGGCCGCCACCACCACGACTGCCAGCAGCAATAGCAGGGCGGCACCGCGTTGCCGTTGCGGTGTTGCGGAATGTTGTCTGGCGATCCGTGCGTTCATTTATTCCGGTTGAAGGTTATGTGGTGCCTGCTGGTAGGCTTCGCTGACCGCTCCGGTCTGCGGGTCGTATACCTGGCCGGGCTTCATGAGCCGGGTAGAACCTGCTGCTGCGGGCCTGAACTGGATATTGCCGTTCCTGACCAGGTTGACGCGCGGGTGCCGGCGAAGGCTGTTGTGGAGTTCCGGTTTGCCGTTGATCCAGACTTCCTTTTGCCCGGATCTGCCGATCAGCGTACCGTTGAACCTGAGCGGCAGCGGCGCCTGTGCCGTCTGTGCAGTTCCGCCGCTTCCCCCCGCCTTGCCGGACGTCGTGTTACGTATACCGCTATCCAGTCGCGCACGCTGGGAAGCCGTGGTAAACAGGGTGCCGAATTCGTCGGCCGGTGCGTTCGGGACCAGCAGTGCCAGTAGCAGGCCGGCGGCCAGTGACTTGCAGAAGTTCACAGGGTGTCCTCTTCGGTTTCGTCAGAGCGACGCTTCACGGTATACCAGGTGAGTTCGCAACTGGCGGATACATTGGCCTTGTCCACGGCCACTCCGTCCGCACCGAACATCGGTGTGAGTGTGCAGCCACGCAGGCGGTAGATGGCCGGTTTTTCCCGTTCCAGTTCCGCAAAAAACCGGATCAGGTCCACTTCGTGGGTCAATTCCAGCTGTACCGACATGGGGCTGGCGTACAGCTGGTAGTATTCGCTGTAGTCCTGTTCCGCCAGAGACAGGGGTTGCTGCTGTTTCAGGCTGTATTGCAAATTGTACAGTCGGTTGTCGCGGCCGCTGTTGCGCATCGATTCGATCCAGATCAGCCGGGGTTCTTCGCCGATAAAACCCTGCTGCAGCAGTTCCCGGTACCTCTGTTCTGAATTGCGCAGGATATGATTGGCCTCGACGGCCAGTCGATAGTCCGTGCGTACGGTTTCCAGACCGGAGCGGGTGCCGTCCAGCTGGCGCTCGCGTGCATCCCTGAACGCATCGCTGGCCCATAACAGGGTCGCAGACAACAGCACCACGGCCAGCAGGGACAGCGCGGGACGTCGCAGTTCGTACGGGTGGACTTCAAACGGTTCCATGGTCGATCTCCGTGGCGATGCGAAGCTCAAACTCAGCCTGGTTTTCCTGTGCGCCGCCGCGTATGGCGCCCTGGATGCTGGCATCAGCCCGGGTGTTGAGTGGTCGGCGGGTGACGGTTACGGAACGCACGCCGGGCTGGTCGCGCAGCCAGTCCACCAGTGCCTCGATTTCGCTGTGGGCTTCCAGGTAGCTGCCAGAGAACCGTTTCAGCTGTCCCCGGATGTGGCTGACCAGGTAGTTGTCCATGGACCTGGCTTGTGTTGCCGGTGGTTCACCGCCCTTCTTGCCGGGTTCCAGGTCGGGGCTGGCATACCAGTCGAAGCGTTTCAGCTGCAGGTTGGGCTGGCGTTCAAACGCTGCCCCCACCAGGGAAAACAGGGCTTCCAGGTCGGGGTGATGCGCCTCCAGGGTATCCGCCATGGCAATGGCTTCGCGCATGGCACGCGCGTCCTCGGCGGTCACCGGCAGTTGCCGGGTTGCCTGTTGATAGCGGGTATTGACCTGCTCGGCTGCCCGGGCCACTTTCCGCGCTTCTTCGGACATGGCCATGCCGTCTACAACGTTGATGCCGCTGTAGGTGGTGGCGCCAACGGCTATCAGCCACATCGCGGCGCGCAGCGCATTCTGTGCGTGCCAGGTGTTGCGCCTTTTCAGGTGTCGTGCGCCGGCATAGTGATTGGGCACACGGTGTGTGTTCAACAGGTGGGTGAACAGCGCATCACTGATCTGCACATCCGGGTGGTCGCGGAATCCGGCTTTTTGCGCCACCTGGCAGAGACGGACGGGGTGGTAGCTGATGCCGGGTTCATCTGTACAGGCACTGTGCATGGCATCGACCCGCGCCTGGT